>JADGHA010000387.1 GCA_019689695.1 Micromonosporaceae bacterium
GCTTTTTTTTTCCCCCGGGGGGGGGGGCCCCCTGCGGGGGGGGGGCCCCCCCCCCCCCCGCTTCTTACCAACCAGCACCTCGACGCCGTCGAGGATCCGCTCCAGGCCGAAGGTGAACTCCCGGTCCATCCCGTCGTCGCCCTCTTCGTCGTCGAAAGCACCCTCGGCAATCGCCGCGTGCACCTCGGGGAAGCGCCCCGGGTCGGCCAGCCGGGCAAGAATCCGGCCGTATCCGGTCATCGCGGCCTCCACTGTGGTGCCCGCCGCTTTGGCCGCCTCGAGGATGTCGTACTCCAAAGTGGTCACACGCCAGACGAAGTTGCTGAGCAGGAGGATCACGGACAGCTTGTCCTCCGCGGACAGCACCGTCTCGCGCAGGTAACCCAGACCCCACTCCAGCCACGCGATCTGGTTGGGCGTCATCGGCGGGCCGCCGAGCGGCATGTGCAACACCCAGGGGTTGTCGAGTAACGCGGCCCGTTCGGCATACGCCCAGCGGGTGAGTCCTTCGCGCCATCCCGCACCGGGCGGCTCGCTCGGTGGCGGTCCCACCGCCATGTCCATCATCAGCGCGAGCAGCTCGTCCTTGCTCGTCACGTACCGGTAAAGCGCCATGGTGGACGAGCCCAGCTGGGCCGCGACCCGGCTCATCGAGACCGCCGCCAGGCCCTCGGACTTGGCCACCGCCACCCCGGCCGCGACGATCCGGTCCAGGCTCAGGCTCGGCTTGGGCCCCTTGGCCCGCCGCTCGCGCAGCCCCCACGCCGTGGCCAGGTACGGCGGCAGGCCCTCCAACTCGCTCATTGACACCATCCTAGAACTGCGTATACCGTACGCACAACAGCGTACGTCATACGCAGAAGGAGGCGGAGATGGGCGAGCCACTGGCGGTCGAGGCGACCGGCCTGGCCAAGTCCTACGGCCCGATCAGCGTGCTGGCCGGCGTCGACATCGCGGTCCCGCAAGGCACCGTGTTCTCGCTGCTCGGCCCGAACGGGGCCGGCAAGACCACGACCGTGCGCATCCTCGCCACCCTGCTGCGGCCCGACCGCGGCCAAGCCCGGGTGGCCGGCTTCGACATCGCGCGCGAGCGGCGCCAGGTCCGCCGCAGCATCAGCCTCACCGGGCAGTACGCCGCGGTGGACGAGCTGCAGACCGGCGAGGAGAACCTGCGCATGATGGCCCGGCTGGCCGGCCTGGACCGCCGGGCGGCCCGGCGCCGGGCGGCGGAGCTGCTCGACCGGTTCGACCTGACCGGCGCCGCCCGGCGGCGGGTGGGCACCTACTCCGGCGGCATGCGCCGCCGGCTCGACCTGGCCGCGAGCCTGGTCGTCCAGCCCTCGGTCATCTTCCTGGACGAGCCCACCACCGGGCTGGACCCGCGCAGCCGGCTGGCCATGTGGCAGGTCGTCACCGACCTGGTCGGCTCCGGGATGACCGTGTTCCTCACCACCCAGTACCTGGAGGAGGCCGACCGGCTGGCCGACAAGATCTCGCTCATCGACGCCGGGCGCGTGGTCGCGGAGGGCACGCCGGCCGAGCTCAAGCAGCGGTTCGCCGACCAGCGGCTGGAGCTGCATCTGGTCGACGGCTCGGCGTACGAGGAGGTGGTTCGCCGGCTCGGACCCCGCGCGATCGCCACCAACCCGGCCCAGCTGTCGGTCAGCACAGCCACCGACGGCACCGCACTGCACATCCGCGCGCTACTGGACGAAGTCGACCCCGACCACACCGCCGTACGCAGGTTCGCCGTGCACACCGCCACCCTCGACGACGTGTTCCTGGCCCTGACCGGGCACACCGCCACCAGCCCAGAGAAGGAGACCGCCGATGTCTGACACCCTCACCATGGTGGGCCGCTGCGTGCGACTGTCCACCCGCAACATCGAGGCCATGATGACCGCGCTGTTCCTGCCGGTCATGCTGTTGCTGCTGTTCGTGTACCTGTTCGGCGGCGCCATCGACACCGGCACCAAGTACGTCACCTACGTGGTCCCCGGCGTCATCCTGCTCTGCGCCGGGTGGTCCTCGGCGACCACCGCGGTCACGGTCAGCCAGGACATGCAGGGCGGGATCATCGACCGCTTCCGGTCCATGGACATCGGTGGCGTGTCGGTCCTTAGTGGACATGTGGCGGCCAGCATCGCGCGCAACGCCGCCTCCACGGTGCTCGTGCTGGGCGTGGCGCTGCTGGTCGGTTTCCGGCCGGATGCCGGGCCGCTGGCCTGGCTCGGCGCAGTCGGCATCCTGCTCTCGTTCGTCCTCGCCATCACCTGGCTGGCCGCCGCCATCGGCCTGCTCGCCAAGACCCCGGAGGCGGCCAGCGGCTTCACCTTTTTCGTGGCGTTCCTGCCCTACCCGAGCAGCGCGTTCGTCCCGATCGACACGATGCCCGGCTGGCTTCAGGGCTTCGCCCGGCACCAGCCGGTCACCCCCGTCACCGAGACGGTCCGCGGCCTGCTGCTCGACCTGCCGGTCGGAAACAACGCCTGGTGGGCTCTCGCCTGGTGCGGCGGCATCGCGGCAATGTCGGTGATACTGTCCGCTGTGCTCTTCCAGCGCCGGATAAGGTGACATCCGACTGGACTCCCCCGCCCACTTCGTGGTGCGGGGGTGTCGCCTTGCGGGTCCAGTTCCGCTCTCGATGGGAGCCGCCGACATGGCAGAACCCGAGAATGTGCCCAACCTGCTGCAGGTGGTGCTCGACTGCACCGACCCGCGTGCCCTGGCCGAGTTCTACCGACGCCTGCTGGGCCTGGTGTACCGGCCGGGCGACGAACCGCCGGCGCCGGGACAGGTGGATGAGCGCGGGTCGGACTGGCTGGTCCTCACCACCGCGGACGGCGTGCGCAAACTTGCCTTCCAGCGGGTCGACACGCTGCCCGCGGCGACCTGGCCGGATGGCCCGGTCCCGCAGCAGCTGCACCTGGACATGACTGTTCCGTCGGTCGCCGAGCTCGATGCGCAGCACGAGCGCGTGCTGCGCCTTGGCGGGCAGCTGCTGCTCGACCGCAGCGACGACCCGGATGAGCCGCTGCGCGTCTACGCCGACCCGGCCGGCCACCCGTTCTGCATCTTCGTGGCCTGACCGGGCTCCGTGCTACTCGCCGTTCGGCCCGGCACCGTCATGGCTGGAGGTAGTAGTCCCGCACGGGTTGACAGCAGCGACAGCGCGACATCATCGACCAGAGCAGATCGGCAGTTGTCTTGATCTTGCCTCCACAGTAGACTTAGTACATGCGTTCGAGCGGCGGGGCTGTGGGCGACCGGGTTGCCGGGCTGGCCGCTGCCATCGCCGCCTTTGTCGAGGTGGATCCGGCCGACCTACCGGCCGGCGTGCAGTTGGCTGTGCTGCGGCAGGTGTGGCCGCTGCTGTGCCAGCTGGACGCCCAGATCACCCGCATCGTCGGGGTGGTCAACGCGCAAGGTTCGGCCGCACAGGAGGGGGCCGTGTCCACCGTCGCCTGGCTGCGGTCCCGGTTACACGCCGGCGGCGCCGGGCCACGGGTGCAGGTGGCCAAGGCGCTGCGGAGCATGCCCGAAGTTGAGGCAGCCTTCCAGCGCGGCGAGATTTCCTTCTCCCACGCACGCCTCGCGGCCAGGGCGGCCAAGGACCTGGATCCGGCGGTGCTGGCTGGCGGGGTGGACAAGCTGCTCGCCGAACAAGCCGTCGAACAGCCACCGGTCAGGTTCGCCCGGGCCGCCCAGCGCATCCGCGACCACTACCATCCCGACGCCGCTGACAAACACGCCCGGGACCTACAGACCCAATGGCTGGACGTCGACAAGACCTTCGGCGGTGCCGTGTCCATCAGCGGGGTGCTCGCACCGGACACCGGGGAACTGCTGCTACAAACGTTGGGCGCGTTCCTGCCCCCGGTCAACCCCGACGACCTAGTCTCGGCCACCACCCGCCGGGCCCTCGCCCTAGGCCAACTGTGCCGGGCCGCGGCCGCGGCGGCGCCGCAGGCCGGCGGCAACAAACCGCAGGTGACGGTAACCATCGACCTCGACACCCTGCGCGGACGGAACGGCGACTTGTTCAACCCCCACGGGGCCTGGACCGGCGGCCGCTA
>JADGHA010000388.1 GCA_019689695.1 Micromonosporaceae bacterium
CCCGCAGGGCCACCCACAACAGGTAGGCGGGTACGCCGGCCAGCGCCACACCGGCCGCGACCAGCGCCTGCCACCGCTCGCTACGGCTGGCACCGCTCGGTTGCCCGGACCGGCCGGGCCGCCGGGGCCCCACCGCCGCCAGCGCGGCCACGGCCAGGGCGACCGCGGCGGCCGCACCGGTCGGCCGGGTCAACGCCGCGGCCAGCCCGAGCACCCCGGCCGCCGGCCAGGACCGGTGATACGCGGCCAGCAGCATGCCGACGACCAGCGCCAGGAAAAGCCCCTCCGAGTACCCCATGGAGAGCACCACGGACATCGGCTGGGTACAGGCGAGGACCACCAGGACGAACCCCACCCGGCGGGAGTAGAGGCTGGTGCCGAGCAGGTGCAGCAGGACCGCGGCGGCCGCGCCGGCCAGCCACGCCACCACCAGCGCCGCGGTCTGCGCGCTCAGCCCGGTCGCCGCGCCGGCGCGGATCAGCAGCGGGTAGAGCGGGAAGAAGGCCAGGCCATTGCCGACCATCTGGCCTTGCTGGTCGTACGAGTAGCCGTGCGCGTACCCCTCGGTGGCGACCCGGACGAACCAGCCGGCGTCCCACTCCAGCAGCTGGTCCCGGACACTCGGCCCGCCCGCCGGCGTCATCCAGTCGATCAGGGCGAGCTGGCCGACCCGGGTCACCAGGTAGAGCAGCAGCGCGGTCAGCACGCCGAACCAGCCGCCGGCCCGGGCCAGCAGCGGCGCGGGCGCCGGCACAACCTCCGGCTCACCCTTCGCGGAGAGGGTCAGGCCGGTCATGGACTGCCGTCGGAAACCGGCTGGGGGCCGGCGCCGGGCTGCTCGGCGGCGCGGGCGGACAGGTCCCGCCAGGCCGCCTCCGCGGCCCGCTGCTCGGCCTCCTTCTTACTGCGCCCTTCCGCGCCCCCGTAGCGGTCCCCCGCCACCACGACCCAGGCGGTGAAGGTCTTCGCGTGGTCCGGACCCGCCTCGTCGATCCGGTACTCCGGCACGCCCAGCCCGAGCGTGGCGGTCAGCTCCTGCAGGCTGGTCTTCCAGTCCAGCGCCGCACCCCGGCCGGCCGACTCGGCCATCAGCGGGTCGAACAACTTGTGGATCACCTTCGACGCGGTCTCCAGCCCGTGCTGCAGGTAGATCGCCCCGAGCAGCGCCTCCAGCGTGTCCGCGAGGATGCTGGCCTTGTCCCGCCCACCGGTGGCCTCTTCGCCCTTGCCCAGCAGCAGGTACGGGCCCAGGCCGTGCGGGCCGAGGCGGCGTGCCACGTCGGCCAGCGCCCGCATGTTCACCACGCTGGCCCGCAGCTTCGCCAGCTGGCCCTCGGGCAGGTCGGGGTGGTTGTGGTAGAGCGCGGTCGTGATCACCACACCGAGCACCGAGTCGCCGAGGAACTCCAGGCGTTCGTTGGTGGGCAGGCCGCCGTTCTCGTAGGCGTAGGAGCGGTGGGTCAACGCCCGCTCCAGCAGCTCGGGATCGAGTTCGACCCCGAACGCGCTCTCCAGGTGCCCGATCGGCGGCGGCCGGTGACCCGAGCCTGATCCCCCGTTCCCGCCGGTCATGGCATCACCTCGGTGAGTTCGTCGACGAGTGCGCCCAGCCGAGCGACCAGGGCGGACCGGTGCAGGTCCGCGGCGAGCGCGATACCGGAGGCGAGGTCGGGCCCGGCGGCGGCGCCGTGGCAGATCACCACCGGTCCGGGTACGCCGAGCAGGACCCCGCCGCGGGGCGCTTCACCGCCCGGCGCCTGCCATGGGCCGGGCCGGTACTGACCTGCCCCGGCGCGGAGGAACGCACCCTCCACGCCTTTGAGCAGCACGTTGCCGGTGAACCCGTCGGTCACCACCACGTCGGCACGCCCGCCCAGCGGCACGTCGTGGCCCTCGACCAGCCCGATGTACCTGGCCCCACGGGGCAGCGGCTGGGTGGCCAGCGCCGCCGCGGCGGCCCGGCGGGCCCGGTCGCCCTTGCCCGCCTCGCTGCCGATCGACAGCAGCCCCACCCGCGGCTCGGCGATGCCGTGGCGGGCCTGGGCGAAGGCGGCGCCCAGCACGGCGCTGCGGGCCAGGCTGCGGGCGTCGGTGTCCATGGTGGCGCCCACGTCGAGCAGGACCACCGGGCCGCTGGGGGTGGGCACGGTGGCGGCGAGCGACGGCCGGCGCACCCGCGGCATCCGCCCCAGCCCGAGCACGGCCGCGGTCACCGTGGCGCCGCTGGGCCCGGCCGAGACCATGCCGTCCGCCCGACCCTCGGCGACCGCCGCCACCGCGGCCCGGACGGTGGCGTCCGGCCGCCGGGCGCTCGCCGGCGCGTCCGACATGCGCACGCCGTGCGGCACCGCCCGCACGCTCAGCCGGCTGCGACCGTCGTGCGGCAGCCGGTTGATGATCTCCTCGGCCACCTCGGGCGGGCCGACGAGCAGCAGGTGAAGGTCAGGATCGGCGCCACAGGCGTGCAGAGCGCCGTCAACCACGACGGCGGGTGCGTCGTCCCCGCCGAGGAGGTCGACGGCGATCCGCGCGGTGGCCGGCCGGTCCAGCGTCGCCGGGCCACCGCGGGGTCGCCGGTGCGCGCGCGCTTCGTGACCGTTGGCCGAGCGCGTCACGGCGACCCAGGGTCAGACCTCGAGGACCTGACGGCGCTTGTAGGTGCCACAGACCTGGCAGACCGCGTGCGGCAGCTTCGGCGAGCGGCACTGCGGGCAGGCCACGGTCGCCACCGCGGTGGCCTTCCACTGGGCGCGGCGGGACCGGGTATTGCTGCGCGACATCCTGCGCTTGGGAACGGCCACTGGTTACTCCTCGTCCGGACTTCGGTTAGGGGCGAATCCACCGGAGAGCCGCTCGAGCGCGGCCCACCGGGGGTCGACCTGGCGGTGGCTGTGGTCGGCCGGCAGGTCGTCCCAGTGCACCCCGCACTCGGGGCACAGCCCTGGGCAGTCTTCCCGGCACAGCGGATGGGTCGGCAGCGCCAGCACCACCGCGTCCCGCAGCGCCGGCTCCAGGTCGATCAGGTCGCCCTGCAGCCGGCCCACCTCGTCCTCCTCGGTCGTCTCGTCCGTCGCGCTGTGCTCGTAGGCGTACAGCTCCTGGATGGGGACTTCCACCGTGTCGCTGATGGCGCGCAGGCATCGGCCGCACTCGCCGGACACCGGGCCGGTGACGGTCCCGGAGACGAGTACGCCCTCGGAGACCGACTCCAGCCGCAGGTCCAAGCGGAGCTCGGCGCCCTCCGGCACGCCGACCAGCTCCAGACCGAGATCCTTCGGAGCCGGCACCATCCGGCGCACCTCGCGCATGCTGCCCGGCCGCCGCGGCAGGTCCCGGGTGTCGAGAACCAGCGGCGACCGCGGGTCGAGGTGGGTCATATGGTGATCGTGCATCGTCAGGTCCCGGCCGAGGAGAGGCCGACGAAAAAGAGTACCTGAACGGGGCGCGCGTCAGCTAAACGGGAGGGGCCGCTCACCCTCGTCGGGGACGAACGAGCCGATCTCCCGCAGCGCGTGCATCTTGTCCCGCCCGCGCTCGATCGAGGCGAGCGCTCGGGTGAGGAACTGCTCGAAATTGGCCAGCGCGGTGTCCACGTACTCGTCGACCTCGTCGCGCAGGCGCTGCGCCTCTTGCCGCGCCTCCGCCACGATGCGCGCCCCCTCGTGCTCGGCGGAGACCGTGATCTCGTTGACCGAGACCAGGCGCGCGTGCTCCGCCTCCCCTTCCTTGATGATCCGCTCCGCCTCGCGCCGCCCGGCGTCGATGATCTTGTCGCGCTCCTCCAGCAGGGCCACCGAGCGGCGCAGCTCGGACGGCAACTCGCTGCGCAGCTCCTCCAGCACAGCGATCAGCTCTGCCCGGTCCAGGATGCAGTTGCGCGACATCGGCATGGCGCGCGCCGACTCCACCATGGCGATGATCTCGTCGATGCGGTCGAGCGGGTCCACCGGCACCTCACCTCTGTTGCCCCCACTGATGCGTTCCTCACCAATGATGCGGCCCCGGACCGGCGTGCGTGGGTTAGGCCTGGCTCGACGCGCCGGATTCGTCGCCGCGGACCTCCCGGC
>JADGHA010000389.1 GCA_019689695.1 Micromonosporaceae bacterium
CCGCGGCCACACCGCCGGCCTTGGCCCAGTCCGCCTGCCAGGCGTTGAACACCTGGTCGCCGACCCACAGGCCGAGCAGCGCCTGCGCAGCAGACTTGATGGCCCGCTCGGCGGCCTGCTTCCAAAACTTGACTGTGAACACGGTTCACACTCCCTTCACGGCTCAGCCGCCGGCCGCGGACAGCAGCGTCCCGATGCCGGAGACACCGCCCGCCGCCGCAAGCCCCAGCGCCACCCACATCACCCGCTCGACGCGGCGCAGCCGGGTCTCGTGGTCGCCTATGGCTTGGTCGAGCTTCATCTCAATCCGGACCAAAGACCGGGCCAGCTCGCCAAGCGTCAGGTCATCGTCCATGCGTCAGTCGGCCAGGCGCGCGGCCAGCTCGTCCGCCACCTGACGTGCCAGCTCGGCCGGGACCGCGGCGGCGATGGCCTGCGGGGTCAGGGTGGCCAGGATCTGCTGCGCCACCGCGGCCTCGTCCAGGTCGGCCAGCTGCTCCAGCCGCTGCCGCACCGCGGTCAGGTCCACACCCAGCTGGGTGGCGATCGCGTCCACCTTCGCCTCGGCGGCCTGCGCGTGCTGCCATGCCCGCCAGGCGTCGGCCTGGACATACCAGAGGCCGGTCCCGGCCCTGACCTGCTGGGCCAGGCCCTGCTGTCCGGTGCCGCGCCAGTTGACCAGCTCGTCCCAGACCGCCTTGGCGATCTCTTGTGCGGTCGGCATGTCTTCCTCCTCGACAATCTCCTTGGCCCGGGCCACAATCTGCGGCTTGGCCGCGATGACCCCATTGCCGGGGCAGTCCTCATGCCCCCACTCCACCCCGGCCCACTCACGGTCCATCGAGTGATGTCCCAGGCCCCGTTCGGCGTCCGTGTCCGCCACGGTGAGCGGCACGTCGTAGTGGCGGTGCTCCCAGGCGAGGATCTGGGCGCACGCCTCGATCTGCCAGGCGGTGGGCTTGTCCCCGGCGTGGCCGGCCAGCTCGATGCTGGTGCGGGTGCGGGAGCCGGACCGCTGGCACCATGCGACGATGTCGGTGTCGACCATCTGCGCCCACTCGCCGCGGTTCTTACCCACGACCCACGTCGAGCTGGTCGTCACCTTCGTGCCGTCGGGGTACCGCTGGTCGGGGTTCATCTGCCACGAGATAGTGCCCCTGTACGTGCCCTCGGCGATGTGCAGGACCGGACCACGGTGGTCGGACATCTTGCCGCCGACGTTGGGGCTGTCGTGCTGCTCGATCGGCAACCCAGCCAGCTCGCGGATGCGCGCCATGTCGGCTCTCCCCTCGTCAGGCTGCCTCGTAGCAGACGGAGTAGCGGATCGCGTGCCCCGACGACGCGTCGCGGAACCCGCCGGTGTATGCGCTGATGACCAGCTTGTCCTGGCTGGCGGTCATGACGGCGATCCCGGACTGGTCGGCCGGGGTGGATGAGCCGAACAGGGCGCATGTGCCGCAGTTGAGGGACCTGAAGGCGGCGGGGACGGGCAGGTCGACGGCGGCGCCGCTGGACGCGGCGGCGTTGAAGGTGACGGTGGCCATGGCCCACACGATCTTGCCGATCTGCAGGTACTTGGCGTAGTTGACGGTCCCCGACACGGCGGTTGATCCGCCGCCGGAGTACACCTTGGGTGTGAAGCTGGTCCAGGCGAAGCTGCCCTGGTTGACGGACTCGTCGGCGTAGATGATGCCGCCCGCGCTAGGCCCAGCCATCGTTGCTCCCTCCTACAGCGCATACCTTGGCGTCTTCCACAGCCGGACCGGCGTACCGGCCGCGTGCGCCTTCGACACGCCATTCACAGCACGGGTGACGGTGAACACCTGCGGCGACGACGTGCCGGACACCGCGGTCACCGTCATGCGCTCCCCGCCGACGCTGATGTCGAAGTCGCCGTCGTCGCCGGTCCACAGTGCGGTGCTGGAGACGGCGATGCTGGTCGCCGAGCTGGTGGCTGCGACAGCCAGCTTCGCATCCGTCGCGTCGTACCGGTCGGTGTCGTACACGGCGACCGTGTACGCGGACGCCGGCACGCAGTTGAAGGTGATGGTGCGCCGCGTCGGGGTAATGGTCTCGGTACAGCCGACGACGATGAGGTCGATGTCGTCGGGGGACAGGTCGTCCGGCACGTTCGTGACGACGATGCGGTCACCGATGTCCACCTGGGCGGCGTTCCTTGCCACGGCCGTGTACAGGTCCAGGTCAACGGTGAGCTGCGGGTACCTCACCTCGTCCACAACACCCAGATGCAGCTGCCAGGCGGCCAGGTCTGGCAGGGCGCTGTCTGACGCCGGGTTGACTAGCAGCTCGGTGGCGTAGCGGCCGACACCGTCACCACCCTCGGACGGCGGCTGCACGTTGAGAGGCCCAGTCTCCTGCACGGCACGGGCGGATGAGCCGCCGCTGCGGCTCACCGTGACGTCGTTGCGGGTGTACCGGTCATCCAGCACTGGTGTCAACGGCGACATACGGCCGTCATCCCAGTCGAGGGTGAGCGCCACGGTCTGGTTGTAGAGGGATTCGCGGGTGCGGTAGACGAGGCCGAGCTGGTCCCGTGGTTCGTAGAGGATGCCGGCGTCGGTGCGTTCGATCTCGGCCAGCACGTTGACCAGCGTGTCGACCGGCTGCGGCCCCATCGGCACGGTGTCGTCGGGGTCGCCGAGCACGGATGCGGGGATGCCATTCTCGGCGCAGATGCGCAGGAACCGCCGGCCGGCGGTTTCGCCGGAGTAGCCGCTGAGGAACGTCGACCCGGTGCCGAAGAACCACTGCTGCGTGTCGGCGATGCCCATGTGGCCCAGCACGGTGCCGCCCATGGCGCCGCTGCCGCCGATGCTGAACCGGTAGATGCGGCCCACGGTGATCCCGCTGAAGGTGCCGCTGATCAGCCTGGCGTCGATGGTGCCGTCGTCCTGCAGCATGGCCATCGACATGAGCCAGTTCGTGTTGCTGCCGCTGCGCACCAGCTCGAGGGACAGGTACATGGGCACGCCGTTGAAGCCGATGTCGGGCGTGAGCGTGAAGAACCCGGTCGACGCCAACTGAGTACCGAACGAGTCGTATAGCCGAATGTCGATGCAGCCGCCGAAGGACGTCCCGTAGACGATGCCGATGCGCGCCACCGGCCCGCCGGCGGGGTACCAGTTCATCAGCGTGGTCAGGTCCGGGTAGCCGTCGTCGGGGATGCGGATGAGCATCCGCCAGTACATGGCGCCGGCCGTGTCCACGCCTGCCGGGATGTCGCCGTGCAGGTTGGTGTCGTCGCCCAGCTCCAACAGGGGCGCCGATCCGCCGAACACTGTGGACTGTGCGAACGAGATGGTGCCGCCTCCGTCGATGCGCATCGGGTTGCCGCCGGGCAGGCCCGATGCCACCTGCTTGGCGTCGGCGCCGTCCTCACATGGCCAGTAGGCGGCGCAATGGTCCACCGCGACGGTCGTGCACAGCCGGCGGATCGGGGACAGCAGCGGGGCGGTGCCCTGGCTGAGCCGGCGCAGCAGGCCGGACGCGTCCACACCGGTCCACGCATCACCCTTGCTGCCGGGCACGAAGTTGCCTGTCCGGTCGGGCCGCCACGCAGCCGCCTCGCCGATGAACCTGATGTCCCAGTCTCCGCCCACGTCGGCGGCGGGGACGCGGGCCAGGTGGGAGACCGTGGTCGCGGCGTCGGCGCCGGGCAGTGTGATCTGATGGGTCACGCCGGCGGTGCGGACGACCTTCGCCCATGCGATGAGCCTGATCCAGCCGGCCGCATCGTCGGCGACGAACAGGTCGCCGGTGTCGGCGAGCAGTACCCAGCCGCCGCCGTCCGTGTCGGAGGGGGCGGCAGGTGCGGCCGGCCGTGCGTCCAGGGAGAACACCGAGAATGCGGAGATCACGACGAAGATGTCGCCGGGTGCGCCCGGCGTCCAGTTCCAGGCGGTGCCGGCGATGGTGGTGGAGCCGATGGCGATGGCCGCCGGACCCTGGATGTACACGGACGCCGCAACATAGCCGTCCGCTTCGGACAGTGTGGCGGTGCGGGTGCCGGTCGGCCCGGCCGGGACGACCTGCTGCGCTCCGC
>JADGHA010000390.1 GCA_019689695.1 Micromonosporaceae bacterium
GGGCTGGGCGATTCGGATGGGGACGGCGACGGTGTCGGTGACGGTGCGGCGTGCCGCAGCTCAGCCGCGGACAGCGGCGTGGAGCGCTGCGGAGGGGCGGCCGCGGTGACCGACCGGATGCCCCAGTACGAGACACCGATGGTGGCCAGCGTTGCCAGCGCCCATACCCCGAGGTACGTCAGCCGGCGGCGCATCCCCACATCTTGCCCCGGGCAGTACGGTGCTCACCATGGCAACGGTGCTTCTGGTGGAGGACGATCACGTCGTACGCGGCGCGATGTTACGCTCGCTGACCGACCGCGGACACACCGTGCAGGCCGTGGCCACCGCGCTGGAGGCCCTGCGGCGGGTCGCCGCGGACGCCCCGGACCTGGTCGTGCTCGACCTGGGCCTGCCCGACCTGGACGGCGCGGACGCGCTGCGCATGCTGCGCGGCATCACCGACGTGCCGATTATCATCGCGACCGCCCGCGACGACGAAGGCGAGATCGTCCGGCTGCTGCGGGCCGGTGCCGACGATTACATGGTCAAGCCGTTCACCGGTGCGCACCTGGATGCCCGGGTCACCTCGGTGCTGCGCCGCGCCGGCCGGGCCAGCCGCACCGAGCCGACCACGCTGGAGGTCGGCCGGCTGCGCGTCGACCTGGGCCAGCGGATCGCCCAGCTGGACGGCGAGCCGCTCAACCTGACCCGCAAGGAGTTCGACCTCCTTGCCTACCTCGCGGCCCGCCCGGGCCACGTGGTCTCCCGCCGGGAGCTGCTGGAGGAAGTATGGCGACAGCCGTCGATCGGCGAGGACCAGACGATAGACGTGCATCTGTACTGGCTGCGTCGCAAGATGGGCGAGACCGCGGCGAAACCGCGCTACCTGCACACCGTGCGGGGGGTCGGCTTCCGGTTGGTGGCCCCGGACTGAGGCGGGCCATGACGTGGGTCACGCTCGCGACCACGTCCATGGTGGCACTGGCGTTCCTGGTCCCGCTGGGCCTGCTCGTGCAGCAGCTGGCCCGGGAGCGGGCGCTGGCCGACGCCGAACGGCAGGCCGCGGTGGTGGTGGCGGTCCTCGCAGTCACCACCGACCCGGTCGCCGTCGAGCAGGCCCTCCAGACCGCCGACGGCGCCGACGCTTGGCGGGTGGCGGTGCACGGGCTGGCCGGCACCCAGGTGGGCACCGGGCACGCGGCGACGGACGACATCACGCTCGCCACCAGCCTTCGCGAGCCGATGACCAGCCGGGCACCGGGCGGGTTGAGCTACCTGGAGCCGGTGGACGTCGGCGGCGCGACCGTGGTGGTCGAGGTCTTCGTGCCGGACGCGGTCCTGTCCCGGGGGGTGCACCAGGCGTGGTACGCGCTGGCCGCGGTCGCGGTCGGCCTGGTGCTCGCCTCGATGATCTTCGGCCGCCGGCTCGCCGGGAAGGTGGTGGGCTCGATGCGCGCACTGACCCGGGCCGCGGTCGCGGTCGGCGACGGCAACCTGGAGGTGCGGGTCCGCCCGACCGGACCGCGCGAGGTGGCCGAGGTCGGTGTGGCGTTCAACCGCATGGCGGACCGGCTGGTCGCCGCGCGCATCGCCGAACGGGAGCTGGTGGCGGACCTGTCGCACCGGCTGCGCACGCCGCTGACCGTGCTGCGGCTGGACGCGGAGACCCTCGACGCGAGCGACACCGACACCGAGTTCACCGCGGAGCTGGACCGGCGCCGGACCGCGGCGCGCATCCGGCACGCGATCGGCACCCTGGAGCGCGAGATCGACGAGCTGATCCGGACCACCCGGGAGGCGGCCCGCAAGGCCGCGGAGACCGGTAACGCCGCCGCGGCGGCGAGCATGGCGGTGGCCGGCGGCGGCGGATCCGCCCCGGCCGGCGGCCCGGCGCAGCCGGCGGCGCCCACCCCCCGCTGCGACGTCAGCGAGGTGGTGCGCGAGCGGATGGTCTTCTGGTCCGCCGTCGCCGGCGACCAGGACCGGCCCTGCACGGTACTCGGCGCCGATACCCGCGCGCCGGTGCCGGTGCCGCGCGCCGACCTGGCGGCCGCGCTGGACGCCGTGGTCGGCAACGTCCTGCGGTACACCCCGCAGGGCACTGCGCTGGAGGTGGCGGTGAGCCGCCGCGACGGCTGGGTGGTGCTGCGCGTCGACGACGCCGGGCCGGGCATTCCCGACCCGGAGCGCGCCATGCGACGCGGGGTCAGCGACCACGGATCCACCGGCCTCGGGCTGGACATCGCCCGGCGGGTGACCCAGGCGGCCGGTGGCTCGGTGAACATCGGCCGGGCCCGCCTCGGCGGGGCCAGCGTGATCATGATGTTCGAGGACGCGGAGGAGCCACCCCAGCCGGCGAGCCGGTTCGGCCTGATCGGACGGCTGGCCCGCGAGCCCCGCAAGACCTTCGACCGGCGCCGGCGGTAGCGCCACAAGGGACGCCCAAGTCTTGCTTAGGTCTGGCTTAAGTGGGCCGCAACCGCCTTGTGCCCGCCCGACAGCTGACTACTCTCGGTTCCGTTCCCACGAAGGTTCCGCCGGGCCGCCCCCCGAACTCGGCCCACCCGATAGGCCCGGCGCGGTTCCTTCGCGCGCGCAGCGGGGCGGGTTCGCCCCCCAACACATGCTCCCGTCCCGCTGCGGCGTAACCCCCGCTTCGGAGGTCAGGGTGCCAGCGCATGGACGGAAGGTGGGGCGGCCGGCGCGGCACAGGCCACACCTCCGCGAGCGCGGCCGCAGGGTCTGGCAGCCCAGGCGCCGGGGCGCGGCGGGCCGGCCCGCCACCCGCACCGCGCGCGGGGCCTCCGTCGGCGCCACGTGCGCCCTGATCGCCGCCGCGGTCGGTGTCTTCGGCACCCGCGCCGGTCAGCCGGACGGCGGCCGGGCGCAGCCCTCCCCCATCGCCAAGGTGCCCGCCGACAACCCCCGGCTCGGGCTGGTCTACCAGGGCCTGGCGCCGGCTCGGCACGGCAGCCCCTGCGTCGGCGCGTATCAGGTGATCCGCCCGGACATGTGCACGCACGGTCCGGACGAGCCGCCACCCGGGCTGGACGTGCACCGCGACGTCCCGCCGGTCGCGGCGACCTCACCCACACCCACGCTGGCCCGGCAGAACATCGCCACGGTGCCCACCGACGAGGCGGTCTGGCAGGACGCGGGAGCGGTCACCGCGGCACCCGGCGCCCCGGCCGCGGGCACACCCGCGCTGCTACCGGACGCCGCCGCGGACACCGTCGGCCCCGACGGCGTGGTCTGCGACGGCGACGGCGAGACGGGCCGGCGGGTCGAGGTGCTCTACGCGTACCAGACCGGCACCGCCAGCCGGTACAGCCAGTACCTGGCCTCGTTCCGCGCCTGGGCGGCCGGCGTGGACACCATCTTCGACGCCAGCGCCGCCGAGACCGGCGGGAGCCGGCACGTGCGGTACGTGACCACCCCGGACTGCCAGGTGGCGGTGGCCGAGGTGGAGCTGCCGGCCGGTGCGCTGGACACCTTCAACGCCACCATCAGGGTGCTGCGCTCGCTGGGCTACCAGCGCGCCGACCGCAAGTACCTGATCTTCGCCGACGCCAACGTCTACTGTGGAATCGGCACGTTCGCCGGGGACGACCGGGCCGGCGCGGACAACCGCAGCGACACCACGTCCGGGTACGGCCGCGCCGACGCCGGCTGCTGGAACCCGGCGGTCGTCGCGCACGAGCTGGCGCACACCCTCGGCGCGGTGAACAACAGCGCGCCCAACGGCAGCCAGGCCGGACACTGCCTCGACGGGTACGACGTGATGTGCTACCGGGCCGCCTCCGGCGCCCGGCCGCGGTGCCCGGACCAGGCCAGCGCCCGGCTGCTGGACTGCGGCCACGACGACTACTTCAACACCCACCCCAAGCCGGGTAGCTACCTTGCTACCCATTGGAACGTCGCGGACAGCGGGTTCCTGATCGACGGTTTCGCCGACGGCGAGGGCGGCCCGGCCGAGCGGCCCGAGCAGGCGGCCGACAGCCCGCCGGTGGGTGGTGGGGGGGGGCCGGGACGGGGGGGCG
>JADGHA010000391.1 GCA_019689695.1 Micromonosporaceae bacterium
CCCCAGTCCCAGTTCCCACCCTGCGCCATGCCAGAACCATAGTTGGCGCGGGCACGTGAGGATCCGTTTGCTGATCCCGATAGGCTGGCTGTCCAATGTCCGAAACCTCCACCTCCAGTGGCGCCCGAACGCGCGAGCTGACCGCCGCCCAGCGCCGGGCGGTCCGCGAACTGCTGCGCGTCTCGCCGGTCGCCGACGAGCTGGGCCGCCGGTTCGCCGCCGCCGGGCACGAGCTGCACCTGGTCGGCGGCACCGTCCGGGACGCGCTGCTCGGCCGGCTCGGCAACGACCTCGACTTCGCCACCGACGCGCACCCCGACCAGACCCTCGGCGTACTCGCCGGCTGGGCGGAGGCGACCTGGGAGACCGGCCGGGAGTTCGGCACCATCGGCGCGGCGCGGCACGGGCTGCGGCTGGAGATCACCACCTTCCGGGCCGAGGCGTACGACGGGCTCACCCGCAACCCGGTCGTCCAGTACGGCCTGAGCCTGGCGGAGGACCTGCGGCGGCGCGACTTCACCGTCAACGCGATGGCGCTCAGCCTGCCCGACCACCGGTTCACCGACCCGTACGGCGGGCTGGCCGACCTCGCCGCGAAGGTGATCCGCACCCCGGGCGCACCGGAGCAGTCCTTCGCCGACGATCCGCTGCGCATGCTGCGCGCCGCCCGGTTCGTGTCCCAGCTGCGGTTCAAGGTCGACCCACCGGTGCTCGCCGCGATGACCGCGATGGCAGCCGACCTGCGACGCATCACTGCCGAACGGATCCGGGACGAGTTCACCAAGCTGATGTGCGGCGCGGACCCGGTCGCCGGACTGCGGCTGCTGGTTGACACCGGCCTGGCCGACCAGTTCCTTCCCGAGCTCTCCGGGCTGCGACTGGAGATCGACGAGCACGCCCAGCACAAGGACGTGTACGAGCACACCCTCACCGTGATCAGCAACGCGATCCGGATGGAGGGTGACAGCGGGCCGGACTTCATCCTGCGGATGGCGGCGCTCATGCACGACGTGGGCAAGCCGGCGACGAAGGCGGTCGCCCCCGACGGCCGGGTCAGCTTCCACCACCACGAGGTGGTCGGCGCGCGGATGACCAAGGCCCGGATGAAGGCGCTGCGCTTCCCCAAGGACGTCATCCACGACGTGGCCGAGCTGGTCGCGCTGCACCTGCGGTTCTACGGGTACGGCCGAGGCGAGTGGACCGACTCGGCGGTACGGCGCTACGTCACTGACGCCGGTCCGCTGCTGCCCCGGCTGCACAAGCTGACCCGCTCCGACGTCACCACCCGCAACCGTCGTAAGGCGAGCCAGTTGGCCGCCGACTACGACGCGCTGGAGGCGCGCATCGCCCGGATCCAGGCCGAGGAGGATCTGGCCCGGGTCCGTCCTGACCTGAACGGCAACGAGATCATGGAACTGCTCGGCATCCCGCCCGGGCCGATGGTGGGCCGGGCCTGGCGGCACCTGAAGGACCTGCGGTTGGAGCGGGGCCCGCTCTCCCGCGAGGAGGCCGAGGCCGAGCTGCTGCGCTGGGCGCGCGAACAGGGCCTGTAATGGCTCCGCGGGCGATGTCCGACCGTGCGCGGCTGTTCATCGTCCCGCTCGTGGTGCTGTCCGTCCTGCTCGTCGCCCTGGTGGTGGCGATCGTCGTGGTGCTGGTGGTGCGTGGCACCGGATCGCGCGGTCCCGCCGCAGACGGGATCGACCCGTGCGTGGTCGGCACGTGGCGCATGGTCACCCACCGCGAGGATGTGACCACGCTTCGCTTTGGCGAGGTCACGTTCACCAGTGCCGGTCCCGGCGCAACCGTACGGCTGAACCGTGACGGCACCGGTGTCACGGACTACGGAGCCGCGACCCGCTTCGAGGGTGCCGTCGCCGGCCACGCGATCCGGCTCGATGTGACGGGCCAGGTGACCTACCACTACGCGGCCGAGCGGGGCACCATCGCCTTCCAGGAGCCGGACCAGAAGGCGACGGGGATCATCTTCCTGGACGGTGCGAAGTCGACCGAGATCCCCTTCACCACCAGCACCGACCCGGCCGACTACGCGTGTTCCGGCGACCACCTGACGATCAAGACCCGCCGGTACGAGACGACCCTCGACCGGGTCAGCCGGTGACCCCATCCGCCTGCGCGGGCCAGCGAGCCTGAATGTCGTATCCAGCGCGCATCATGGTGCCATGCGCTGGGCACTGGTCCCCTCACCCGTCGACGAGCTGCTGATCGCCGCCGACGAGCAGGGGCTGTGCGCGGTCGGGTTCCACCGCGTGCCGCGCGACCCCCCACCCGGCCCGCGCGTCGAGGTGGACGACGACCCGGTGCTGCGGGCCGCGGCCGACCAGCTCGCCGCGTACTTCGCGGGCCGGCTGACCGTCTTCACGGTGCCACTGTCGGTGCGCCACGGCAGCGGGTTCGAGCGCGCGGTCTGGGCCGAGCTGGCCCGCATCCCGTATGGAGAGACGAAGACGTACGGCGAGGTCGCTGCGGCCGCGTGCGCCGCGCTGGACCGCCCCGGGGAGGCCGGCCACGGCGCGGCCCGGGCGGTCGGGATAGCGTGCAACCGCAACCCGCTGCCCATCGTGGTGCCCTGCCACCGGGTGGTCGGTGCCGGCCGGAAGCTGGTCGGCTTCGGTGGCGGGCTGGACCGCAAGCGCTTCCTGCTGGAGCTGGAGGCGAGGGTCGAGCTGGAGCGCGCGCTGAGCTGAACAGCCGGGTGGTCACAGCAGCAGCATGCTGATCGCCCGCACCACACCGATCGCCCCGAGAGCGCCGAGCACGACCAGCGCCGCTGTGACGAACAGGCACGGGATCCGCGAGCTGGCGGTCGTCGCCGCCTGATCGTCGTGCTGCCAGCGGTCGGGCGGGCCCGCCCGCTCAGCGGCCTGGCGCAGCGCCCACAGCCTGCTCCACGCCGCCTTGTCGGGCAGCGTGGCCGGGTCGCCGTTCCACCGGATCAGCCGCAGCCGCAGCCACGGATCTGGATTGGCACGCTCGAACGCGGCCAGCTCTTCCGGTCGCGCATCCTCGGTCAGGAACGACCACCGGCCCGCCTCCACCAGGTTGCCGGTCTGCCGGTACACCTCGGCGAGCAGCCGGTGCAGCTCCAGGTCGTTGGGATCGACCGCGACCAACGTCCGCAGTCGCTGGATCGCGGTGTGGGTGTGGCCGAGAGCGAGGTCGTTTTTGACTCTTGCGAGCACATCCGACTTCGCCACGCATAAATGATCGATGATGCCGCACTGGACACGCCAGACGTTTCGGGCAACGAAATGACAACGGCGCTACAGGTGCCTTACCGCAGCAGCCACTGCACCACGGTCAGCGCGCCCAGCACGACGAAGAAGGCGGCCGCCAGGCCGGCGGCGCCGAGTCCGGCGATACGCGGTGACCACCAGCCGGCACGCCAGGCGCGCGTGTCCTCGGTGGCGGTGCCGGCCAGTTCGCGCCGGGCGGCCTGGGCCAGCGCATCCAGCCGGGCGCGGGCGTACCCGGTCGGGGCTGGACCGAAGTCCCAGGCCCGGTTGCGCGGCGCTGCCCGCGCTGCCGTCCATGCGGCGCGCACTCTGGGCATCGCTGCGCGCGCGATGCGCCGCACCGCGCGCGCAGTTGCCGCTGTCCAGACACGGCCGCGGGGCGCGGGCCTCTGCGGCCAGCGCAACTCGGCGAGGCGCCGGGACGGCGAGGGGAAGGCCCGTTCGAAGGCGGCCAGCTCCCCGGTGTCGGCACCGGGAGTCAGGTAGTTCCAGCGGCCGGCCTCGATCCGGTTGCCCACCATCCGGTACAGCCGGGCCAGCCGCCGCCGCAGGTCCAGGTCGGTCGGGTGCGCGGCGACCAGGCTACTCAGCCGCTGGATCGCGGGCTGGGTATGGCCGAGCGCGAGGTCTGCCGCGACCCGCTCGAGCACGTCGGGCTTGGGCATGCCCACCACTATCACCCATCCCCCGCGATCTTGCAGTTGTGCACGCCCCGTAAAAAGGCCAATGGGCCGGGTTTGGGGGGGCCCAAAACCAAAGA
>JADGHA010000392.1 GCA_019689695.1 Micromonosporaceae bacterium
CACCGGCCCGGCCCGGCCGTCGTGTCGATCATGAGGTCAGCCGCGCGACATGCTCGCGTCGTCGCTCCCTGCCTCATGATCCACGCGGCTGGACGGGCGGACGACGTGCTGCAGCGGCTCGCCGGCCGCGTACCGGGCCAGCTGGTCGATGATCAGCCGCTTCGCCCGCGGCAGGAAGGCGGTCGAGTTGCCGCCCACGTGCGGGCTGATCAGCAGTCCCGGCGCCGTCCACAAGGGATGGTCGGCGGGGAGCGGCTCCGGATCGGTCACGTCCAGCGCGGCGCGCAGCCGGCCGGAGCGCAGCTCGGCCAGCAGCGCGTCGGTGCGCACCACCGCCCCGCGGGCCACGTTGACCAGCAGTGCGCCGTCGCGCATCCGGCCCAGGAACTCGGCGTCCACCAGGCCCCGGGTCTCGTCGGTCAGCGGTACACAGACGACCACCACGTCGGCGCGCGGCAGCAGCGCCGGCAGCTGCGCCAGGGTGGCCACGCCCTCCCGCGCGCGGCGGGCCACCCGAAGCACCTCCACCTCGAAGCCGGCGAGCCGGCGCTCGACCGCCGAGCCGATGCCGCCGTACCCGAGGATCAGCACGGTCTTGTCGGCCAACGCGTCATACCGTTCCGACCGCCACTCGCGCGCATCCTGTCCCCGGACGAAATCCGGGATGCCGCGCAGGGCGGCGAGGGTCAGCGCCACGGCCAGCTCGGCGGTGCTCGCGTCGTGGAGGCGACCGGCGTTGCACAGCGTCACCGAGTCGGGCAGGTACGGCAGCACGTGCTCGTATCCGGCGGTGAGCGTCTGCGCCACGCGCAGCCCCGACATCTTCGGAATCAGCTCCAGCGGCCGACGGTCGAATGTGTACGGAATCACGTACAGGTCGACCTCGTCCAGGCTCCCCGGTGGGTCCTGCTCGCCGTCGTAGACATCCACCTCGAGGTTCGCCGGCAGCTCCGGCACGATCTCCGCGTACGGCACCCACACCTTCACTGGGCTACCGTACAACGCAGGATTCCCCGAGGAGAGTGACTGGATGCTAGTCGACTGGCCACTTGAGCAGCTGCGCGAGTACCGCCCCGAGCGCGACGAACCCGCCGATTTCGACGACTTCTGGAAGACCACCCTGGACGAGGCACGGGCCGCCTCGGTGCCGGCTGTGTTCGACCCGTACGACGCGGGCCTGGCCACGGTCGACGTCTTCGACGTCACCTTCTCCGGCTTCGCCGGCCAGCCGGTGCGCGGCTGGTTCATCGTGCCCCGCGGCGCCAGCGGGCCGCTGCCGTGCGTGGTGGAGTACCTGGGCTACGGCAACGGGCGCGGGTGGCCGCACGAGTGGCTGCACTGGAGCGCCGCCGGCTACGCGAACTTCGTCATGGACACCCGCGGCCAGGGCAGCAACGGGTCGCTGGTCGGCGCCACCGCCGACCCGGACCCGAGCGGCGGCCCGCAGACTCCGGGCTTCATGACCCGCGGCGTCACCGACCCCGCCACGTACTACTACCGGCGGGTGTTCACCGACGCCGTCCGGGCGGTGGAGACCGTGCGCGAGCATCCGCTGGTCGACCCGGCCCGGGTGGTGGTCAACGGGGCCAGTCAGGGCGGCGGCATCACGCTGGCCGTGTCAGGTCTGGTCAGCGGCCTGGCCTGCGTCATGCCGGACGTGCCGTTCCTGTGCCACTACCGGCGGGCGACCGAGATCACCGACGCGTACCCGTACCAGGAGCTGGTCGCCTACTGCCGGACGCACCGCGAACAGGTCGACAAGGTCTTCAACACGCTGCGGTACTTCGACGGGGTCAACTTCGCCGCCCGGGCCACCGCGCCGGCACTCTTCTCGGTCGCCCTGATGGACGAGATTTGCCCGCCGTCGACCGTCTTCGCCGCCTACAACCACTACGCCGGGGAGAAAGAGATCTCGATCTGGCCGTTCAACGGGCACGAGGGCGGCGCCGGCTACCAGCGGGTCGCCCAGATCCGCCACCTGGCCAAGCTGCTGGCCGGGTGAGCCCAAGCTGCTGGCCGGGCCCGGCGGGCCCGGCGGTCAGTGGTTGCGCTGACGGTAGGTGATCCGGGCGGCCTCGATGCGCCGCCCGGCCCGGGTCCCCGGACCGATCGCCCGCCTGGCGCGGCGGTAAAGGTAGTAGCCGCCGCCCACCACAGCGGCGCCGAGCAGGAGGTAGACGGCGACCCCGAGCAGGGCCTTGAGCAGCAGCAGGGCGAGCCAGCCGGCCACGATCAGGCCGACCACCGGCAGCACCAGCCAGGCAACCAACTTCGCGTTCATGCATCCAGGGTGCCTGCCGCCCGCAACTGTTGCCATCAGGGATTCCCCCGTAAGTCGCGTACGATCGGACCACCCGCCGCCTGCCTGCGAAGCGAAAGCGATGAAGCTCAAGCTCGACCTGCACGACATCTACAACCGCGGCCACGACATCGACCGCGCGTTGCGCGGGATCATCGACGAGGCGGTGGCGAAGGAGGCCACGGTAGTGGAGATCATCCCGGGGAAGGGTTCGGGGCAGCTGAAGAAGAGGGTGCTGCGGTTCCTCGACCAGAGGGAGATCAAGGCGCTCTACCACCGGGTCGAGAAGGACTCGCACAACTTCGGCCGGCTCTTCGTCCATTTCCGCTGGAAATAGCCGGCTCGCCGGACATTGGCGTGGGTTGTGCCGGTTGGTCGGAAAGGTGATGCCCGTCGGGCGTCGCTGGTCGGCTAGCAGGCGTCGCTGGACGGCTAGGCGGCCCACTCCGACGTGTGCCGGTGGCGGCCCAGGCCCACCACGTCGAACTCGTCGTGGCGCTTGTTCCGCCGCACGCCCAGCTGCCGCAGCACCTGCGAGATCGGCGACGCCTCGCTGGTGGACCGCTGGCCCGCGCTGGCCGCGAGCGGGCCGAGCGCCACTTCACCGTCGACCCACAACGCCGCGCGCTGGCCACCGAATCCGCCGAAGTACTCCGCCTCCACATAGCCCACCGGCCCGGCCGTGGACCACTCCGCCAGCACCCGCTCGAACCCGCCCGGCAGCTTCCAGAACCCCAGTGGCCGTTCCGACGCGCCGTCCGTGACGGCGGCGAAGAACTCGTCCGTCATCGGCACCATCGCGATGCCCTGGCCGAGCGGCACCAGCGCCGCGGCTGGCTGCCCCTGGACCGCCTTCCGCAGCACACTCTCGGGACCGATGACCGCCTCAAGGATGTAGCCCATGACGACCTCCCGCAGCCGTCTACCAAGTATGTGCCCGGCGGCAGCGACGATGTGGCGAAACGTTCCAGCCGTCCGGCATGTGATGATGTCCGGGTGCTGGTGCTGCACGGCGTCTGGCGAGGCGCGGACCGGCTGTGCCTGTGGGCCGAGGACTCGGCGCGGCCAGCCACGCCGCCGCGCCGGCCCGGCCGGCCGCCCCGGCGGCAGCCGCACCCGTTCGCGGTGCCGCACGACGATGTCCCGGACGAGCTGGCCGGGCTCGCCGCCAAGGCCGCCGCCGTGCCGGTCACGCTGCTGCTGCCGACCCGGGCCGGCGGGCCGGTCGCCTCGCCCGAACTGGTCCGCACCGGGGAGGAGCTCGCCGACCGCGGCCCGGTCACCCTCCGGCCGTGGTCGGTGCCGATGTGGGAGTACGACCAGGACGACGCCCTCGCGGTACTGCGTGACCTGGACCGGGTGCCGGTCACGCTCGGCGCCGACCTGCGGCACCTGCGCGCGGTGGCCGATTTCGCGGCGGACCTGGTGTCCCGCGGCCGGCTGCTGCCGACGGTGCTGCCGGCGGGCGACAAAGCCGAGCCGGGGGCGGCGGCGGTGTGGCGGCCGGTGCTCACCGGCGAGGACGCCGCCTGGGCCCGGTCGCTCGCGCTCGCCCTGCCGCCGGTCGGGCGGGCGCTGGCGGAGGAGCCGGCGGGCACGGTGACGGCGCGCGCGCTCGACGCCCTCGTGGACGCGGCGGCCCGGGCCGCACTGGAGACCTTGAGCGAGGGAGAAGAGCTCGGCACCGGGTGGCGCGGCGCGCTGACCGGACG
>JADGHA010000393.1 GCA_019689695.1 Micromonosporaceae bacterium
CCGGCGCCCGCCTTCCTCGTCGGGCTCCCACGCCGGCGATGGTATCCGCTGGCGTTGACCGCCAGCATGGTGCGGGTTCGACGGTGGGCGGACTTTCCGTGGGCTTGCCGCGGACAAGCCGCCCCGCAGGCGGGCGGCTTGCACCACAGCCGAGGCTCCCGAACGGAGTTTCCCGGATGCATCGAGGCCCAGCCTCGATCAAGCCACGATTCCCACCTTCCCCGACGCGCCCGCGTCAGCCTCCCGGTAGGCCTCGGCCACCGCGGCCAGCGGGTACCGGCCCGTCACGATGACCTCCGGGTGAAGCCCCCAGCGGGCCAGGTTCTCCACCAGCTCCCGCATCCGCCATGTGCTGGTCACCCAGGATCCCTCGATGCGCAGCTGCTGATGGATCACGTCGGGGCTGGCGTCCAGCTCCAACCGGCCGCCCTCTCCGACCAGGACGCACCGGCCGTAACGGCGAGCCGCGCGGACCGCGAGCGTGCGACCGGCCGCGCTGCCGGAACAGTCCATTGTGGCCTCGAAGCCGCCGTCGCTCGCCTCCCGGACCATGTCCAGGGCGCCCTCGCCGGCCAGCACCCCTTCGTCGATCGCGCCGAGTCGCTTGGCCAGGTCCAGCCGGCGCGCGCTGGTGTCGACACCCACCCGGCGGGTCACGCCGAGCCGGCCGGCCAGCAGCCCAGCGGCCATACCGACCGGTCCGGTGCCGACGATGAGCAACTGGTCCTTTCCGGACGGTCCGATCCGGCACAGCGCCTCGTACGCGGTGCCGAACCCGCAGGCGCAACAGGCGCCGTCGAGAAAGGTGAGGAAGCTGGGTAGAACGACGCAGTCGCGCGCCTCGGCCAGCAGGAACTCGGCATGCCCGCCGTCGCGCTGCCACCCGTACGCCGCACGAGCCGGCGAGGTGCAGCTGATCTGGTAGCCCATCCGGCAGTCGGCACAGGTCCCGCAGCCGCTGATGTGGTAGACGGCCACGCGGTCGCCTTGGTGGAGGTTGTCCACCCCGGGCCCGACCTCGACCACCTCGCCAGCGGGCTCGTGCCCGCCAATCACACCCTGGTACGCCTCTGGGCCGCGCCCCAAGTGCTCACGGTAGATCGCCCGCAGATCCGACCCGCAGATCGTGGATGCCCGCACCCGCAGCAGCACCTGCCCGTGGCCCGGATTCGGCACCGGCACCCGCCGCAGCTCCACTCGCCTTCCCCCGGGAAGGAAAGCGCCGATCATCGTCTCGCTCATGTCACTCCTGTGTGCGTACCACGGCCCTGGTGGCCGCAGGGGTCGGTCCCGCCAACGTCTGCGCGCCTTCGGCCCGGTCCTGCCTGTGCGCAGCGCGGCGGCCCAGCGCGTTCCTCGTCCACAGTGCTCCTCATGCCGTGTTGACCGGGACGGACGGGCCGCGTCAGGTCCAGCTCAGCCCCGCCGATGAAATGGCGAGTCTGCGCTGCCAGCGGCGGGCGCAGGCTGACCACGTCGCTACTGGCGAGCAGGTCGGCCAGCGCCCTCCGCTCGGTACCGTCCGGCACGTCCGCCACGTCGCACGCGGCGATCTTGAATCCTAGGGCGAACGCCTTGCGCGCCACCATCGTCCCGATCCGGCCGACGCCGGGCGTCAGCGCCACGACGTGCGCGATGGTCTGATCGCTCGGCGACAGCGGGGGTCCGGGCGCCGATCACCACGACACCCCGATCGGGCCGGCGGCGGTGTCGATGGTGTGGAGGCCGTACCGGGCGTACGACCCGCCCGGCTACTCGACCTCAGCCAGTGGTGACCGGCACATCCCGCAAGAGCAGGGCGGCGTGCGCGCAGGCTGCGACCAGCAGCGTTACCGCAAGCAGCCGTAACCCGTCGCCCGCCAGCGTGGCCGGAGGCGGTATGGCCAGCAACGCGGCCGTGGCCCGCCCGGGCAGGGTGGCGGCGACCGGGCGGACTGCGGCCTCCAGCATCGGCTCGATGAGCAGCAGGTACGCCAGCAGGCTGGCGACCGCGCCGGTCGGTCCGCGGGCCACGATTGCGAGCCCGGCGCCGAGCACCGCCCAGCAGGCGCCGGCGAACGCGCCGGCCGCGAAGAACGCTTCGACCCGGCCCCCGACCGGTGGCGCAGTGGCCAGGCCGACAGCGGTCAGCACGGCGGCGGCCGCGCTGACCGCGCCGAGTCCGGCGCCGAGCACGGCCAGCGCCGCCGCGAGCCGGGAGGCGTACCGCGTACGTCCGCCTGCGAGCAGAAGCTCGGCCGGCAACGAGCCATAGCGGATGTCCGCGCCGGCGCCGAGGGCGCCGAGCAGGCCGGCCAGCGCCGGCAACGCCGCCAGGGCGGCCGGCCCGGATGGCGGGCTGTGCAGCGCGTGCAGAGCAGCGGTCGTACCAGCCGCCATCAGCAGCGCACAGCCCAGGAGAAGCCATGGCGCGGGAACCGACGTCTGGCGGCGCAGTTCCCGGCGGAGCAGGGCGCCATGGCGCCCGGCCCTGCCGTTCACCGGCCCGGCACGGCCGACACCGTGCGCCGCTCCATCGGCTCCGCCGGGCCCGGCGTCGCCGTTTCGGGTACGACGACTGGCTGGGCCAGGAGATCCCGCAGCGAACTGTCCAAACTACGCCGCTCCTCGTACATGGAAACCAGCGGCACCGACCGGGCCGCGAGCAGGCGGCCCACCTCCACCGCGGTCCGCCCGAACACCGTTGCGCTCCCGTCGCTGTACCGCTGGTGTGGCAGCCCCGCTTCAACCAGCACCGTGCGCAGCAGATCCGGCTGGCTGGACCGCAGCCGTAGCGCGTCATCGGCTCCGGTGAGCGTCGACACCGGACCGTCGTAGGCCACCCGCCCGGCGTGCAGCACGGTGACCTGGTCCGCGCACCGCTCCACCTCGGCCAGGTCGTGCGAGGACACCCAGGCACAGCCGCCGCCGGCAACGAACGCCGCCAACCGCTCCCGCAGCCAGGGCAGGGCGGCAGCGTCGAGGCCCACGGTGGGTTCGTCGAGTACGACCAAGCGGGGCGCGCCGGCCAGGGCGCAGACTACGGCGAGCCGCTGCGCCTGCCCCAGGGACAAATCCCCACAGCGGACGCGCGTGTCGGCCAGGCCGGTCTCTTCCCAGGCGGCGTGTACCGCGCGCCGGTCGCCGCCGAGCGCGCGTACCCGCAGCGACACTTCCGTCCATGCGCGACGACGGGGATGCAGCAGGCGGGGACCGAACGAGGCAGCCACCGTCCCCGGCCGCCCAGGCGGCTGCTGGCCGCAGAGGCTCACCAGGCCAGCGGCCGGCCGGAGCAGGCCCAGCGCGACACGCATCAGGGTCGTCTTGCCGCATCCGTTCGGGCCCAGCAGGCCGTACCAGCCGCCGGGCCGCAGCCGCAACGAGACACCGTCGAGGATCGCCTGGCCACCCAGTGTGACCCGCACGCCGGCCAGGGCAAGCACCGGAGAATCAGCAGCGTCCGTTGGCGATGGCGCGGCTGTGGTGACGGTGCCGCCCGGCAAGGCTGGAGGGTCAGGCCTGTGCATGCCCGACCGCCGTACGACTGCGCACCAGGGTGATCGCGGCGTAGGCGATGACGGCGAGGTAGGACAGCGCGAACGAAGCCACGATCCACCCGATCTGCCGCTGCCGCCACTGCTGGAACACGACCAGCAGCCACGCCACCAGGCCGAGGAACGAGCAGACGGCCAGCAGCGGCGGCGCGCTCGGCGCGGTGGTCTGGTGTGCGGCGACCGCGTCCCGGATCTCATGCAGGTAATCCGGTCCGACCACGGCCACGCAGGCCACGGCGGCCAAGGCGAGGACGAGTGCGACAGTCATTCTGATCTTGATGCTCACGGCAGCTCCTCTCCGGGACTCTCACCGGCCGTGCGACGCCGACTGGCCGGCCGTGCGGGACGTGGTGTCGTGCGCGAGGGGTTCAGCGTTCGGGACCGATCCGGTGGCGGCGCAGGCCGGTCAGGTCCGGCGGTCGGCGGCCGTAGTACTCGCCCAGGTCGCCGCGGTCGGT
>JADGHA010000394.1 GCA_019689695.1 Micromonosporaceae bacterium
CTCGATGGTCCCGGGTCTGCTCATGCATTGGCCTCCCTTGTGGAGCGCCGGTCTATCTGTACCTCCGGCTGAAGCCGGCGGTCGTGGCCGACCTCGCGCTCGCCGCCGACGAGGCGCAGCGGGACGGCGGCCACGATGTCCCGGCTGGACCGGCCGAATCGCAGCTGCACCTCACCGGGCTCGACGATGCGCCGGCCGTGCAGGCCGGTGAACGAGGCCAGGTCGGCCGGGACGGTGAACGTGACCCGGGCCGTCTCGCCCGGCGCCAGGTCCACCCGGGTGAAGCCGACCAGCCGGACCACCGGCCGCGTGGTCTGCGCCACCGGGTCGTGCAGGTAGAGCTGGACGACCTCGGTGCCGGCCCGCGGGCCGGTGTTGCGGATGTCGATGTAAACGCTGGCCTCACCGTCGGTCGCCCAGTCCGCCGATCCGGCCACCGCCGCGTTGGTCCACTCGAAGGTGGTGTAGCTCAGCCCGTGGCCGAACGGGAACGCCGGCGTCGGGTCCACAGAGGAGACCTGCGTGCGGTGGCCCAGCGGGGGGGACAGGTACGTGGTCGGCATGCCCCCGGCGTCGCGCGGCACGCTGACCGGTAGCCGCCCGGACGGGTTGACCGCGCCGGTGATGACCTCGGCCAGCGCCTGGCCGCCCAGCTGGCCGGGGAAGAACGCCTGCACGACCGCGGCGGCCGCGTCCGTCTCCGGGCCCAGCGCGTACGGCCGGCCGGTCAGCAGCACCAGCACGACCGGGGTACCGGTGGCGAGCACGGCGCGCACCAGCTCGGGCTGGACTCCGGGCAGGCTCAGGTCGGCCGCGTCGCAGCCCTCACCGGAGGTACCCCGGCCGAACAGCCCGGCCCGGTCGCCGACCGCGAGCACACACACGTCGGCGTCCGCAGCGGCCGCGGCGGCGGCCGCGATGCCCGAGGTGTCGCCGCCGGTGACCGTGCAGCCCGGCTGGTACGTCAGCTGTGGACAGAGCCGGCCGAGCGCCTCGCGCAGCGAAGGGATCTCCACCCCGATCCCGTGCTCCGGGTGCTGCACGCCCACGTGCAGCGGGAACGAGTAGCAGCCGAGCATGGCCATCGGGTCGTCGGCCACCGGCCCCACCAGCGCCACCCGGCGGTCGGTGGCCAGCGGCAGGATGTGATCGGTGTTCCGCAGCAGCACGATCGACTCCCGGGCCAGACGCAGCGCCACGGACTGGTTTTCCGGGTCGTCGAAGTGCAGCTCGGCGGCCGCATCCGGGACCGGTTGCCAGTCCGCGTCGAGCAGCCCCAGCTCGGCCTTCTGGATGAGCACCCGGCGCAGCGCCCGGTCGACCAGCGCCTCGTCGACCGCGCCGGAGCGCACCGCCTCCACCAAGGGGGCGCCGTAGGCGTCCACATTGGGCAGCTCCACGTCGATACCGGCGCGCAGGGCGAGGCCGGCGGCTTCCCCCGGATGGGCCGCCACGCCATGCAACGTCTGCAGGAACCGCACCGCGAAGTAGTCGGCGACCACCGTGCCGGAGAACCCCCAGGCGTCCCGCAGCACCCCGGTCAGCAGGCTCTCGTCGGCGGCCACCGGCACGCCGTCGATCTCCGCGTACGAGTGCATCACCGATCGCGCCCCGCCCAGCCGCAGCGCCATCTCGAACGGCGGCAGCAGCACGTCGGCGAGCTCCCGCGGCCCCATCGGGGCAGGCGCGAGGTTGCGGCCGCCGCGGGAGGCGGAGTAGCCGACGAAGTGCTTGAGGGTGGCGACCACTCCGGCGCGCTCCAGGCCCCGCACGTACGCCGCCCCGACCGACCCGACCAGGTAAGGGTCCTCGCCGATGGTCTCCTCGGTGCGTCCCCAGCGGTAGTCGCGGGTCACGTCCAGCACCGGGGCGAGCCCCTGGTGCACGCCGGCGGCCCGCAGAGACCGGCCGATCCGCCCGGCCATCTCCTCCACCAGTTCCGGATCGAAGGACGCTCCCCAGCTCAACGGCGCCGGGTAGACCGTCGCCCGCCAGGTGGCGAACCCGGTCAGGCACTCCTCGTGCACCTGCGCCGGGATGCCGAACCGGCTCGCCGCCACGATCTGTTTCTGCGCCTCGGCCAGCGAGCGGGCGCCGGCGGCCGGATCGACCGGCGCGGTCCCGAACGGGCGGGTCAGCTGCCCCAGCCCGTGCTCGATCAAGGTTTCCCAGGGCCGGCCGTCCAGCATGTCGGCCTGGTGCGGGGCGACACCGCCGCCCGACGCGTCCGCGCCCACCCACACCCCGACCAGTTGGGCGACCTTCTCCTCCAGCGTCATGAGGGGGATGAGCGCGTCGGCCCGCTCAGCCGGAGTCCGCTGTGGATCACGCCAGGGGGTGGCTTCCCGCGCCGAGAGGTCGGTTTCGAGGTGCACGCTAACTCCGAAAATTTCGGCAACCAGCCGGTTACATCTGGCGGCAACCTACGCACGTGGGATCGGGCGTGTCAAGGCTCTGGCTCGTTTCAAATAGGCATCAGCGGTGCTACAGTGAGCCGAAACTTGCGACCAGAAGGGGAGAGGTTTTCGATGGCTGTTCCCCATCCGGTCGCCGGGCCCGGCCCGGCCACCATCGCCACCATCGCCGGTGAGGTCGGTGTCTCGATCACCACCGTCTCGAAGGTCCTCAACGGCCGTGCCGACGTCGCGCCGCAGACCCGGGCGCGGATCGAGGCGAGCCTGGAGCGGCACCGCTACCGTCGCCGCGGTCGGCGGCCGACCGGGGCCGGCCAGCTCGAGCTGGTCTTCCACGAGCTCGACTCGGCGTGGGCGATGGAGATCATCCACGGCGTCGAGCCGGTGGCCGACGGCGCCGGCGTGGGCGTCGTCCTCTCCCAGCTGAACGGCCAGCACCGCCCGCCGCAGCGGTGGCTGGACGGCGTGCTGGCCCGCCGCCCGCTCGGCGTGCTGTTCGTGCTGTGCCACCTGACCCAGGCGCAGCAGCGGCAGCTGCAGCGCCAGCAGATACCGTTCGTCGTGGTGGACACCGACAGTGCCACGTCGGCGTCGGTGCCCACGGTCGGCTCCAACAACTGGAACGGCGGCCTGCTCGCCACCCGCCACCTGCTCGAGCTGGGGCACCGCCGGATCGCGGTCATCTCCGGGCCCGAGGACGTGCTGTGCAGCCAGGCGCGCGTCGCCGGCTTCCGGTCGGCGCACGACGAGGCCGGCATCCCGGTCGACCCGCAGCTGGTGCGGTACGGCAAGTTCGCCGCCCACGCCGGCAACGAGCACGCGATGCAGCTGCTGACCCTGCCGGACCGGCCGACCGCCATCTTCGCCGGCTCCGACATCCAGGCGATGGGCGTGATCCGGGCGGCGCGGCGGATCGGCCTGCGCGTGCCCGAGGACCTGTCCGTGATCGGGTACGACAACCTGCCGATGGCTGCCTGGGTCGACCCCGCCCTCACCACGGTGAACCAGCCGCTGCGCAACATGGCCGGCACGGCCACCCGGATGCTGCTGGACCTGGCCGCCGGTGCGGAGGTGCCGAGCACCCGCATCGACCTGGTTACCGAGCTGGTGGTGCGGGAGAGCACCGCGCCACCTCCGGCCTGACGCCGCTGGCGGCCGTATAGTCCAGTCATGTTCTTCGAACCGGTACCGGCGGAGGAGGAGCCCGACCTCGAGCCTCCGGAATGGGTGGCACCGCCAGGTATCGAGATCGGTTCGGTCGTGCCCGTCGAGCTGGTGGTTGTGCGCAGCACCAACGCCGCGGTCGTCCTGCCGACCGTCCGGGCGTACCGCACGGGTTGCCTGCTGGAGGTGGAGGTGGCCTGCCGGCAGGGCTCGCTGTCCGCGGAGGACTGGTGGGATCTCAGCGGCGCGGCCTTCCGGCCGTTCATGTTCCGGGGCGGGCGGTTGCCGGATCGCCTGATGCGGTTCGGGGTCCGCTACCGGGACGGCACGAAGGCGACCTGGCCCGGGCGAGCCCGCGGGCGGGTAGGACCGGGGGCGGGACCACCGGAAGGCCCGCAGCTCAGGTTG
>JADGHA010000395.1 GCA_019689695.1 Micromonosporaceae bacterium
CCCCCTTCGGGTTCAAACGGTATGGCGGGTTGGGGATCTCCACAACCGGCATTCCCTTGTCAACGCGTTAGGCGCGGCGGGCGTGGGCGGCGAGCTGAGCCAGGCCGGTGACGATGCCGCCGGCCAGGTCGCCGCCGCCGAAGGCCGCCGCCATGGACAGCGCGGCCAGCTTGCAGTCCCGGTCGGGCAACCGCACCCGGGCCTTCGGGCCGGTGACTATCTCCAGCACCCGCTGGTTCGGCGAGACCGCGATCAGCACCGAGCTGGCCGGGTCGGCCAGCTGCATGAGCAGCTTCTCGGCGTGGTCGCGGACCGGCTCGTCCAGCTCCCCGACATAGACGCTGAAGGTGAGCCCGGTGGACCGGTCCGCCACCCGCAGCGCCTGGTCCAGGCGCAGCAGCTGGCGCGTGGTGAACGGGCCGTCGAGCACCTCCGGCCGGCGGGGCGGCCTGCTGCTGGCGCTGTCGTGGGTGGTGATCTCACCAGCGGTCACTCGCGCCTCCCGTCATGCCCTGCAGCACCCTCTCCCGCTCAGGCCGCTGGACGGCCGGGGCCTCGCTCGCGCCGGTGATCGCCTCCCGGTGCGGGCCCGCGGTCAGCTCGGCCGAGCCGGTCGCCACGGACAGCTGCTCCGGCGCGGCCACGAACCAGACCGGGGTGAACTCGAAGGGACGCCCCGGCCGGTACCGCTTGCTGGTGCGCCGGCCGCCGCCGGCGTACGCCAGCCCGGCGATCACCAGCACGATCGCCGCGGGAATGACGACGAAGATGAGCACCGTCTCAGTGACCGACAACCGAACACTCCCAACGGACAAGTCTCGACGCCGTTCACGGTAGCGGAGGGCCGGCCACGCCGAACCGCCGGGGTTCGCCGGTCAGCTCAGGCGGCGGTGGGCAGCGTGGACGCAGGCAGGTCGAGCCAGTCCGCCCAGCGCGGGTCCGGCGACCGGTGCCCCAGGACGCGCCCCGCCGCGCCCTTCGGCGGGGCGGGGACGGTGTGCAGCCGCCAGCCCAGCTCCGCTGGCGTACGGTCCCCTTTGGTGTGGTTGCACTTCGCACACGCCGCGACCACGTTCTCCCAGACGTGCCGCCCCCCGCGGCTGCGCGGCAGCACATGGTCGATGGTCTCCGCGGCGCCCCGGCAGTACGCGCACCTCCCGCCGTCGCGGGCGAAGATGGCGCGGCGGGACATGCCGACGTGGTTGCGGTAGGGCACCCGGACGAACCGGGTCAGCCGGACCACGGACGGCACCGGCAGAGCGTACCGGGCACTGTGCAGGATCCCCTCGCCGTCGGCGATGCAGACCGCCTTGGCGGACAGCACAAGGATGGCGGCTCGACGCACGGACACGACACACAGCGGCTCGTAGGTGGCGTTGAGAACCAACGCGGCGGAGCTCACTGTGGGTCGTATGTCAGGCATCGCGCTCACCTCTCTGCTGCTGAGTCCGATCTTTCTGCCCTGCTGAATCCGATCTCGCTCGCCGAATCTGGTCGCAACCGCCGAATCCGGCCCGCGAAATCGGGGCCGTGGCCCAATAGTCCCCGATAGATCGGGCGATTGCACGTACTAATGCCGCTCACCGGGTGAAGCTTTGGCATCATGTACCGGGATGACTGGGTTCAAACCGCTTCTCCGGGGCGAAACAGCCGGGTCCGGCGAGCCCTCCGGAAGGAAGGTGCGGTACTAACTAAGCGTGGCGCTGTCGACCTTGACCCTGCTCGCGGCGGACCAGCCGCACCTGGCGGCGGACCAGCCGTCGCCCAGCAAGAGCTGCCTGGACGACCCGGTGTGCAACGTCGTGTACAAGGCGACCGACTCCAGCTGGTTCGCCGACAGCAGCTACTACATCCTGGTCAAGCCACTGCGCATCGTCCTGATCGTGCTGGCCGCGCTGCTGGTGCGGTTCCTGCTGCACAAGACCATCAACCGGCTGGTGCGGTCCACCTCGAAGGCCCAGGTCCCGACCATCCTGCGCCCGCTGCGCGAACGGGCCCCCCGCCCGGACGGGCCGCCCGTGCCCTTCCCCGAGCGGCGCCGCCAACGGGCCGAGGCGATCGGCTCGGTGCTGCGCAACACCGTCTCCGTCGTGGTCTTCAGCGTCGCCGGCCTGACCATCCTCGGCGAGCTCAACTTCGACCTGGGCCCGCTGCTGGCCAGCGCCGGGATCGTCGGGCTGGCCCTGGGCTTCGGCGCGCAGACCCTGGTCAAGGACCTGCTCGCCGGGCTGTTCATGCTGGTCGAGGACCAGTACGGGGTGGGTGACACGGTCGACCTGGGCGAGGCGACCGGCGTGGTGGAGGCGATCGGCCTGCGCATCACGACGGTGCGGGACGGCCACGGCGTGGTCTGGTACATCCGCAACGGTGAGATCGTCCGGGTGGGCAACAAGAGCCAGGGCTGGGCCACGGTCATCGTGGACATGCCGATCGGCTTCGCCAGCGTCGAGGAGGCGACCACGCTGCTGCGCCGGGCGGTCGACGGCATGGCCCACGACCCGCAGTACGAGGAGTACTTCGTCGAGCCGCCGGAGGTGCTCGGCGTGGAGCAGGTGACGGTGGACGGCGCGGTGCTGCGGACCGTCGCCAAGACCACCGCGGACGGGCAGTACCGGGTCCAGCGCGAGCTGCGCCGCCGGCAGGCGGAGGCGCTGGAGGAGGCCGGCATCACCGCCCAGATCGCCGCCGCGCGGCTGCGGCCGGTGACCCCGCGCCCGCCGGTGTCCCAGGAGCGCTCCACGCAGGAGCCACCAGGGGACGAGCGCGGCTGAGGACGAGTGGCTCGGGGTCGCCCGGCGAGCGGACAACCGGTATCGTCCGTTCGTTCAGTCGGACTCGCGACGAACTAGCCGTTTGCCCTAGCGGGCGATCATCCGATCGGGCTAGATTCACGACAAGCTCCGCTGCTGAATCGACGTTCGGGAGTGCTACCGTCGCTATCCGCGGTGGTAGCCCGGCCCACCGGGGCTGAACGTCACCCAGACCGCTATCGCGACCCGACCGATGGAGGCCCCCGGTGTCCAACCAGGCGCCCGCTCCGGAACGCCCGGCCACCTTTCGGGAGGTACTCGGCAACACCGAGTACCGAGCGATGTACTCGTCCGCCACTGCGTCCTGGTTCGGTGACTACCTGGCGAAGGCCGCGGTCACCGCGCTGGTGTACAAGAGCACCCAGTCGGTCGCCGCCTCGGCGGCCGCGTTCGCCACCAGCTACCTGCCCTGGGTGGTCGGCGGGCCGCTGCTCAGCGCGCTGGCCGAGCGGTACCGCTACCGGAGCGTGATGGTCATCTGCGACCTGGTCCGGATGGCGCTGATCGCCCTGGTCGCCCTGCCGGGCACCCCGGTACCGGTGATGATCGGGCTGCTCTTCGTGGTCGCCCTGGCCAACCCGCCGGCCCAGGCGGCCCGCTCCGCGCTGCTGCCGCTGGTCCTCACCGGCGACCGCCTGGTGATCGGGCTGTCGCTGAACCAGAGCACCGGCCAGGCGGCACAGGTCGTCGGCTACATGGCCGGGGCGGCGATCGCCCCGTTCTACCCGCGGCTGGCCCTGGCGTTCGACGCCGCCACGTTCGCCTTCTCCGCGCTGGTCCTGCGGCTCGGCGTGCGCGACCGGCCGCCGGCGCTGCCCGAGACCCGCCGCAGCCACCTGCTGCGGGAGACCGCGGAGGGCTACCAGATCGTCTTCGGCTCTCAGGTGCTGCGGGCCATCGCGGTGATCGTCTTCACCTCCATGTGGTTCGCGATCGTGCCTGAGGGACTCGCCGCCGCGTGGGCGGCAGACCTGGTCGGGCAGGGCCGCGACCGCGGCCTGTACCAGGGGCTGATCATGGTGGCGAACCCGGTGGGCTGGATCATCGGCGCACTGCTGATCGGCCGGCTGGTGCAGCCGGACACCCGGCGCCAGCTGATCCGGGTGTTCGCGGTGCTCGCCCCGGCGTCGCTGGTGGCGTCGGTGACCAACCCTCCGGTCGCCGGCGTG
>JADGHA010000396.1 GCA_019689695.1 Micromonosporaceae bacterium
CCGCCGCCTGACGCGCGTGGCTGGCCTCGCCGCCGCCTGACGCGCGTGGCTGGCCTCGCCGCCGCCTGACGCGCGTGGCTGGCCTCGCCGCCGCCTGACGCGCGTGGCTGGCCTCGCCGCCGCCTGACCGGTGCCGCCGCCCGGTAGCGCCGGCTGATGAGATCGGCTGCGGCGTTGCGGTAGCGACCCCCGCAGCCTGCGGGCATTTCCGAGGCGGGGGATTTGTGGGGTGGCGAGACCCGGCTCACGTTACGGCGTACACTAGGCGACTGGCGATCACCGCCCGGTGGTCGACCTCGCGCGCCCTCTTCACAGTATTCGTGAGGCGACGGCCTCCCTGGTCCTGATCGAGCATGACAGGTCCACTACGGCCGGCGACCAGGCGCCAGGACGGCGGCCAACCGGCCGTCGTGACAACCAGGGACAACCGAGGAGCACCTCACCATGGCCGTCGTGACCATGCGCCAGCTGCTGGAGAGTGGTGTCCATTTCGGGCACCAGACCCGCCGCTGGAACCCGAAGATGAAGCGGTTCATCTTCACCGAGCGGAACGGCATCTACATCATCGACCTGCGCCAGACGCTCGACTACATCGAGAAGGCTTTCGACTTCGTCCGCAACACCGTGGCCGAGGGCGGCACCATCCTGTTCGTCGGCACCAAGAAGCAGGCCCAGGAGGCGATCGCCGAGCAGGCGTCGCGGGTCGGCATGCCGTACGTGAACCACCGCTGGCTGGGTGGCATGCTGACCAACTTCCAGACCGTGCACAAGCGGCTGCAGCGGATGAAGGAGCTGGAGTCGATCGACCTGAGCGGCACCGCGCAGGGGTACACCAAGAAGGAGACCCTGCAGCTGTCCCGGGAGAAGGAGAAGCTGACCCGGACCCTGGGCGGCCTGCGGGACATGCAGAAGCTGCCGGCGGCGATCTGGGTGGTGGACACCAAGAAGGAGCACATCGCGGTCGACGAGGCGCGCAAGCTGGGCATCCCGGTCATCGCCGTGCTCGATACCAACTGTGACCCGGACGAGGTGGATTTCCCGATCCCGGGCAACGACGACGCGATCCGTTCGGCCGAGCTGCTCACCCGGGTGGTGGCCACGGCCGTGGCGGAGGGCCTGATCGCCCGCTCCGGCCGTGCCCAGCGCGGCGGCGAGGAGAAGCCCGAGCCCGGCGTGGTCGCTGCCGACGAGCCGCTGCCGGAGTGGGAGCGGGAGCTGCTCGAGGACAGCAAGTCCGAGGAGGAGAAGGCCACCGCCACGGCTGAGTGACCGCACCGTACGCACAGCCGCCCGGCGTGGCGACCGATGTCGACCAGGCCGGGTGCCAACCCGCCGCCAACAGTCACCGAAGAGAGAGTCATGTCCAACTTCACCGCCGCGGATGTCAAGAAGCTCCGCGACCTCACCGGCGCCGGCATGCTCGACTGCAAGAAGGCGCTCCAGGAGGCCGAGGGCGACTTCGACCGGGCCGTCGAGATCCTGCGGATCAAGGGGGCCAAGGACGTGGGCAAGCGGGCCGGCCGCACCGCGGCCAACGGCCTGGTCGCGCACTCCGGCAAGGCCCTCCTGGAGCTCAACTGCGAGACCGACTTCGTGGCCAAGAACGCCGAGTTCGTCGCGCTGGCCCAGCAGCTGGTCGAGTACGTCGCCGAGCACCGGCCGGCCGACCTGGAGGCCTTGCTGAGCGCGACCCTGCCCGGCGGCCGTACGGTGGCCGAGACCATCCAGGACCAGTCCGCCAAGCTCGGTGAGAAGATCGTGCTCAACCGGTTCGCGGTGCTCGACGGCACCGTCGCGGTCTACCTGCACCGCAAGAGCGCCGACCTGCCGCCGCAGGTGGGCGTCATGGTCGAGTACACCGGCAAGGGTGACGAGGCCGGCGACTCCGACGCGCGGGGCATCGCCATGCAGGTCGCCGCGATGCGGCCGCGGTACGTCAGCCGGGACGAGGTGCCGGCCGAGGTGATCGAGACCGAGCGGCGCATCGCCGAGCAGACCGCCCGCGAGGAGGGCAAGCCGGAGGCTGCGCTGCCGAAGATCATCGACGGTCGGGTGAACGCCTTCTTCAAGGACTTCGTCCTGCTGGAGCAGGCGTCGGTCACCGAGCAGAAGAAGTCGGTGCAGCAGGTCCTGGCGGAGGCCGGGATCACGGTCACCCGGTTCGTCCGGTTCGAGGTCGGCCAGGCCTGACCGGAGCCGCCGGCGACCAGAAGTACCACGAGGAGGCCGCACGTGCACGCGAAGAGCGCTGCGGCCTCCTCGTCGCATATCGTCCTGGTAGACGATCCGGTGGGTACGGTGCCGTCTACCCGGCGATTGCCCGGGGGCGAGCGCCGGGCCGTCGGAAGGCTGGCTGCCGGCGGCCGGGGGGCTCGCGGCGGCACGGACGTGTCCCCGCATGGAAGGTGGGTCGGATGGGGCAGCTGGTAACCGAGCAGACGGCGGGCCTGGCGGATCTGACGGCGCCGCCACCGGGTCGCGGCCGGCGGGTGGTGCTCAAGCTCTCCGGTGAGGTGTTCGGCGGCGGACGCATCGGCGTGGACCCCGACGTGGTGCAGTCGCTGGCCCGGCAGATCGCCTCGGTGGTGCGCCGTAAGGTGCAGGTGGCGGTCGTGGTGGGCGGTGGCAACTTCTTCCGCGGTTCGGAGCTGCAGAAGCGCGGCATGGACCGGCCGCGGGCGGACTACATGGGCATGCTCGCCACCGTGATGAACTGCCTGGCGCTGCAGGACTTCCTGGAGAAGGAGGGCATCGACACCCGGGTGCAGACCGCTATCACGATGGCCCAGGTGGCCGAGCCGTACATCCCGCGGCGGGCCATCCGGCACCTGGAGAAGGGCCGGGTGGTGATCTTCGGTGCGGGCGCCGGCATGCCGTACTTCTCCACCGACACGGTCGCCGTGCAGCGGGCGCTGGAGATCCACGCCGACGTGGTGCTGATGAGCAAGAACGGCGTGGACGCGGTGTACACCGCCGACCCCAACACCGACCCGACCGCCCGCAAGCTCGACTCGATCACCTTCGGTGAGGCGCTGCGCCGGGGGCTGCGGGTGGCCGACGCCGCCGCCTTCAGCCTCTGCATGGAGAATGGCCTGCCCATGCTGGTCTTCGGCGCGGAGGGCGAGGACACCATTATCAAGGCGGTCAGTGGCGAGCGGATCGGGACCTTGATCACCGCATGACCACCCCGCACCACCGACCTAGCTGAAGGAGGCGACGGAGCACGTGATCGACGACACGCTCCTCGAGGCCGAGGAGAAGATGGAGCGAGCCATCGAGCATGCCAGGGAGGAGCTCGCCACGATCCGTACCGGCCGGGCCACACCCGGCATGTTCTCCAAGATCCACATCGACTACTACGGCTCGCCGACGCCGGTGTCGCAGATGGCGTCGATCACCATCCCCGAGCCCCGGATGGCGATCATCAAGCCGTACGACGCCTCGCAGCTGGGCGCCATGGAGCGGGCGATCCGCGACTCCGACCTCGGTGTCAACCCCGCCAACGAGGGCACCCAGCTGCGCATCCTGCTGCCGCAGATGACCGAGGAGCGGCGCCGGGACATGATCAAGGTTGCCCGGCACAAGGGCGAGGAGGCCAAGGTGGCCATCCGGAACGTCCGCCGCAAGGCCAAGGAGGAGCTGGACCGCATCGTCAAGGACGGCGAGGCCGGCGAGGACGAGGGGCGGCGGGCCGAGAAGGATCTCGAGGACCTGACGCACAAGTACGTGGCCCACGTCGACGAGATCGTCAAGCACAAGGAAACCGAGCTGCTCGAGGTCTGATGGCCTACCTCGACCCGTACCGTCGTCCGGATGACTGGGCCGGCCGGCCCTCCCGTGAGGACCCGGAGGATGGCGCACCCGCATCGTACGGTCGGCATCGGGCGCGGCACTCAGCCGCGCCCGATCCGTATCGGGCGCCTTTCGAGGACGACTACCAGCAGCCGGACACCGGCCCGGGGTGGGGCCAGCCG
>JADGHA010000397.1 GCA_019689695.1 Micromonosporaceae bacterium
TGACCAGCTGGGGGAGCGGGCGATCGCGTTGGGGGCGGTGGCGGTCGTCGAGCGTGTCCTCGCCCGCTCCACCGACGTCGGCTCCCTCTGATTCCGGCCGCTGTACAAGTGGGGCTGTGCGGCCGGCCCGACGGGTGGGGGAGGGCGCGTTACCCAATTGTTAGCCGCGTGTTTTGGGGGCCTTACCCGCCACATGAGTAGCTCCTGACCGAGGGCGATCACGCGCGATCGGTCGACCGCTGGGCCATGACCTGCGGAAACTTTGCCGCGGGCGGAGGTTTGTTCGGGTGTCGAACGAATCAGGGCCGTTCTCCGCCGCTTGCGTTCAACTCTTGACGACAAGGTGTCGCAGCGCTTGACTTCACGGTGCTGGGCGGAACCGCCAGTTTCTACAAAGTCGAATAAAAGCGGCAAAATGGATCGCGGCGCCAGCCGCGGTCGATACAAGGAGGGTCAGATGCGAGTCACCATCCGGCGAGGGCTGGCGGCGATCGGCATCGCCGCGCTGATGGTCGCTGCCGCGGCGTGTTCGAGCGAGAACGAGAGCAAGGGCGGCGGTGGCGGCGACGCGGGCGTGAGCGTGGACCAGGGCTTCAAGGTGGGCCTGCTGCTGCCTGAGTCGAAGACCACGCGGTACGAGACGTTCGACCGCCCGTTCATCGAGCAGAAGATCAAGCAGCTGTGCCCCAAGTGTGAGGTGCTCTACCAGAACGCCGACCAGGACAGCGCGAAGCAGGTCTCCCAGGCCGAGTCGATGCTCACCCAGGGGGTGAAGGTCCTCATTCTGGACGCGGTCGACGCCAAGGCCGCCGAGGGCATGGTGAACAACGCCAAGGGCCGTAACGTGCCGGTCATCGCCTACGACCGGCTCGCCTCCGGTCCGGTGGACTACTACGTGTCGTTCGACAACCAGGTGGTCGGCAAGACCCAGGGCCAGGCGCTGCTGGACGCGCTGAGCGCCGGCGGCGACCCCAAGCGCGGCCAGATCGTGATGATCAACGGCTCGCCGACCGACCCGAACGCAGCCGACTTCAAGGCCGGCGCGCACTCCGTGCTGGACGGCAAGGTCAACATCGGCAAGGAGTACGACACTCCGGACTGGTCGCCGGACAAGGCCCAGCAGGAGATGGAGCAGGCCATCACCGCGCTCGGCAAGGACAAGATCATCGGTGTCTACGCGGCGAACGACGGCACCGCCGGCGGCGCCATCGCGGCGATGAAGGGCAACGGTTTCAGCACCATCCCCTTCACCACCGGGCAGGACGCCGAGCTGGCGGCGATCCAGCGGATCCTCTCCGGCGAGCAGGGCATGACCGTGTACAAGGCGATCAAGCCGGAGGCGGAGATCGCCGCGGAGATGGCGATCGCCGCGGCCACCGGCAAGACCTACAGCGGCCAGCAGACGGTGACCAAGAACAACGGCACCAAGGACGTCACCTCGGTGCTGCTCACCCCGGTCGCGGTGACCAAGGAGAACGTCAAGGACACCGTGATCAAGGACGGGTTCTACACCGCGGCCCAGATCTGCACCGAGGCGTACGCGAAGGCCTGCGCGGCGGCGGGAATCTCCTGACCGCACCGCCGGTGGCGGTGCCGGGCGGGACGGCCGTGTCGCCCCGCCCGGCACCGCGAGCTTCCAGCCGGGCGGCTGCCGCGGGAGACTGAAGGCGTGACCGGGCAGCACCGGCCGACGGACGAAAGGCATGGAGTTGACTAGCGAACCGGTGCTCTCCCTCGCCGGCATAGGCAAGCGCTTCGGCGCGGTGGAGGCGCTCGCGGACGCCTCCCTGGAGGTGTACGCGGGGGAGGTGGTGGCGATTGTCGGCGACAACGGCGCCGGCAAGTCCACCCTGATCAAGGTGATCGCCGGGGTGAACCCGGCCGACCGGGGCGAGATCTTCTGGCAGGGCCGGCCGGTCAGCATCACGCGGCCGCACGACGCCACCGCCCTCGGCATCGCCACCGTGTACCAGGACCTGGCGCTGTGCGACAACATCGACGTGGTCGGCAACCTGTTCCTCGGCCACGAGATGACCCGGGCGGGGGTGCTCGACGAGATCGCCATGGAGCGGCGCGCCACCGAGCTGCTGGCCACGCTGTCGGTGAAGATCCCGAGCGTGCGGGTGCCGGTGGCGGCGCTCTCCGGCGGCCAGCGGCAGTCGGTGGCCATCGCCCGGTCGCTGCTGGGCGAGCCGAAGGTGGTCCTGCTGGACGAGCCGACCGCGGCCCTGGGCGTGGCCCAGACCGCCCAGGTGCTCGACCTGATCGAGCGGCTGCGCGACCGCGGCCTCGGCGTGGTCCTGATCAGCCACAACCTGGCCGACGTGAAGGCGGTCGCGGACCGGGTGGTGGTGCTGCGGCTGGGCCGCAACGCGGGCGACTTCGACATGGCCACCGCGACGCAGGAGCAGATCGTGCAGGCGATCACCGGGGCGTCGGACAACGCGGTGTCGCGCCGGCAGGCCCGCGCCGGCAGGGCAGACATGGCAACCACAGCGGGTACGGAGGCCGGACAGTGAGCACGTCCACGACCAGCGACACCGCCGCGGAGGTGCGGGCGGCGGCGATCCAGCGCGACCCGCGGCTGGCCGGGCCCCCGCGCACCCCGGGCGAGCTGGCCCAGGCGATCTGGCGACGGATCCGGGCCGGCGAGCTGGGCTCCTGGCCGGTCATCATCGGCCTGGTCGTCATCGCGGTCGTCTTCCAGTCCCTCAACGACCGGTTCCTGTCCACCGAGAACCTGTACAACCTGAGCCTGCAGATCGTGGCCAGCGGCGCGATCGCGACCGGCATCGTGCTGGTGCTGCTGCTCGGCGAGATCGACCTGTCGTCCGGCTCGGTGTCCGGGATGACCAGCGCCATGCTGGCGGTGATGACGGTCCGGCACGACGTACCCCCGGCGCTCGGGCTGGTCGCCGCGATCGTCCTGGGCGCCGCGGTCGGCGCCCTGCACGGGCTGATCTTCGCTCGGATCGGCGTACCATCGTTCGTCGTCACCCTGGGCGGCCTGCTGGGCTGGCAGGGCCTGCAGCTGTGGCTGCTCAAGCCACAGGGGACCATCAACTTCCCGTACGACGGGCTGGTCGCCAAGATCGCCCATACCAATCTGGACCGGGTCGCCGGGTGGCTGGTCGCCGCGGTCGTGGTCGTCGCCTACGTGCTGGCGGAGCTGCTCGAGCGGCGCCGCCGGCAGGCGGTGGCGCTGCCCGCCCGGCCGGTGGTGAGCCTGGCCACCCGGGTGGTCGTCCTGACCGCCTGCGTGTTCGGTGCGGTGGGGATCCTCAACGCGTACGCCGGGGTGCCGATCGCGGTGGTCATCTTCGTGGCGCTGGTGGTGGGCTTCGACCTGATCCTGCGTAAGACCCGGTACGGGCGCAGCATCTTCGCCGTCGGTGGCAACATCGAGGCGGCCCGGCGCGCGGGTATCTCGGTGACCGGTGTCCGGGTGTCGGTCTTCGCGCTGTCGTCAACCTTGGCCGCGGTCGGCGGCATCCTGTTCGCCTCCCGGGCGTACTCGGTGGGGCAGAGCAGCGGCGGCAGCGACATCCTGCTGCTGGCCATCGCGGCCGCGGTGATCGGTGGCACCAGCCTGTTCGGCGGCCGGGGCAGCACCTATTCGGCGCTGCTGGGTTCGCTGGTGCTGGGCGCGATCCAGTCGGGAATGCTGCTGCTCAGCCTGGACAGCTCGGTCCGGTTCATGATCACAGCGGCGGTCCTGGTCGCCGCCGTGGTGCTGGATTCGCTGTCGCGGCGTGGGCGCCGCTCCAGCGGCCGCGAGTAGCGCCTACCGCCCGGTGGGTTGGGCACCGACCGGCCCGTGACTGATTTGTGATCCCGAATTCCGGTCAGCAGGCATCCAACCGCCCGGCTTGGCCGAATGATGGATGCGCGCCCCGAGCGGGGCGCGCATCCATCGATGACTCCGGGGGGTTCGGGCGCGGTATCGCGGGTCTGCTGCCCGCGGTAC
>JADGHA010000398.1 GCA_019689695.1 Micromonosporaceae bacterium
GTGTAGTCGTAGAGCAGGAAGAGCGGGACCACGGTCACCGGCCCGCCCTCGCCCTCCCAGACCGGGTACGGATCCTCGGGCGTGAGCACCCCGATCCGCCGGCACATCTCGACCAGGTACCGGTAGCGCTGCTCGCCGCGCAGCTGGACCGGGTCGTTGCGCGGCGTCCACAGCTCGTGGTTGCCCGGAACCCACACCACCACCGCGAACCGCTCGCGCAGCGTCCGCAGCGCCCATTCCACGTCGGCAACCCGCTCGCCCACGTCTCCGGCGACCAGCAACCAGTCCGGCCCGGGCCCCGGCCGCAGGCGCCGCACGATCTCCCGGTTTTCCGGGTGCGCCACGTGCAGGTCGCTGACCGCCAGCAGCCGCCCGGCGGTCACTCGCCAACCTGCTCGCTCAGCGTCCAGACGTGGCGCAGCCCCATCCCGGCCGCCCCCTGTGGGTTCTCCGCGAACCGGGCCACGTACGCCGACATCCTCTGCTGCCAGCGCTGGTTCGCCGGGTCCTCGGCGAGCGCGGCCTGGGCCGCGTCGAAGTCGTCGCAGTCCACCACATGGAACAGGTGCTCGCCGTCGCGCCAGATCGCCCAGTCCTTGATGCCGGCGCGTCGCAACGCGACGACCAGTTCGTCCGGCACCACCCGGTGGGCCTGCTCGTAGCCGAGCTCCTGCCCCGGGTGCAAAAAGCTGTGCAAAGCGATGCGCATAACTGCATTTCCTTCCGGTGTAGGGTGTCCTCGGTGATCTCAGCACGATGGGCGGTCGCGGCCGTCTTCGCCGTCCATGGTTCGGTCAGCGGCAGCCTAGCCGCCCGCATGCCCTGGATAGCCGGGCACGTCGGCGTGAGCGGGAACGTGGGCCGGCTCGGGTACGCCCTGGTGATGCCGGCCGTCGGCGCGGTGGTCGCGATGCCCTTCGCCGGCCGCGTGGTGCACCGCATCGGCGGCCGCCGGTCCACCCAGATCCTGATGTGCGGCTGGGCGGCCGCCCTGACCCTGGTCGCGCTCGCCCCGTCGCTGCCCACCCTGGCCGCCGCGATGCTGCTCGCCGGCGCCTTCGCCGGCACCGCGGACATGGCGATGAACGCCGAGGCGGTCGCCATCGAACGCGCGCTCGGCCGTTCCATCATGTCCGGCCTGCACGGCATGTGGAGCGTCGGCACGTTCGCCGCGGGCGGCGCCGGCTGGTTGCTGGCCCACCTGGGGGTGGACGGTCGGGCGCATTTCGCCGGGGCGAGCGCGCTGCTGATCGCGGTCACGCTCTGGGCATGCACCGGCCTGCCCGGGCACGCCCCACCGGCCGGGGACGCGGAGGACGCGCCCCGGTTCGCCGTGCCCCGCGGCCCGGTCCTCGCCGTCGGCCTGATCGGCTTCGCCGCCATCTTCGCCGAGAACGCCTGTGCCGACTGGAGCGCGGTCTACCTGGTCCGCCAGCTCGGCTCGGCGGAGGCCACCGGAGCGATCGGGTACGCCTGCTTCGCCGGCGCGATGACTGTCAGCCGGCTCGTCGGCGACGCGGTCGTCCGCGCCTGGGGGCCTGTCGCCACGGTCCGCGTGGCCGGCACGCTCGGCGTGCTCGGCGGTGCGCTGGTGGTGCTCGCCGGTGCCCTCGGCGACGGCCCGGGCGCCACGCCGCCCGCCGTGACCGTCACCGCCGCCATCGGCTTTGTGCTGATCGGCCTCGGCATCGCGGTGGTGGTACCGCTGGCCTTCGCCGCGGCCGGCCACGCCGCCGGCAGCGCCGCGGCGCGGGCGCACGCCATCGCCGCGGTGGCGACCGTGGCGTACGGGGCGGGCCTGGCCGCGCCGGGCATCATCGGCGGGATCGCCCAGGCGTCATCGCTGACCGTCGCGTTCGCCGTGGTCACCGTGCTGGTCGTGGTGATGACGCTGGCCGCGCCGGCGGTCCGCACCGCCGACGTGGCCAGTGTGCTGGTGGCCGAGGCTGAGCGGGACGCGGGGACCCACCTCACCCCGTCGCCCTGACCACCCCGGGAGGCTGCGGATCGGTGGCCAGGCTGACCTGGCTGCCCACGTCATCACTGTTGGCTGCGGCCAGCACCGCATCCAACAGGCCGGGAAATCGAGCCTGCAGGTCGTCGCGGCGCAGCTGGACGTAACACCGAGTGCCTTCCTGACGAGTGCGGGTCAGCCCAGCATTCCGAAGCACCCGGAGATGGTGGCTCAGTGTCGACTTGGACAACGGCGCCCGCAGCTCTCCCCAGCCGCGTTCGCGGCCGTCGGAGAGTAATCGGAGCAACCCGACCCGGATCGGGTCGCTGAGCGCAGCCATCACCTCGGTGAGGGTGATCTCGCCGAGGTCCGGATGTCGCGCGTCTCTCACGACGACCATGGCATCTTGTTCGATGTTTTACGAACATCGAACAAAGCGGGGAGGAACGCCGATGACGTCATCCCCACTCACCAGCCAGTTCACCGGTCGAGTGGTCATCGTTACGGGGGCAGGATCAGGAATCGGCAGGGCGACCGCGATCGCATTCGCCGCGGCCGGGGCTCGCGTCCTGGGCGTCGGCCGCCGCCAGGACGCACTGGACAAGACGGCGCAAGAACACCCGGGAATTGCGGTCCTCGCCGCCGACATCCGGGCCGCGCACGCTCCGGAAGCCATCATCGATACTGCCATCGATCGGTGGGGCCGGCTCGACGTGCTGGTAAACAACGCTGGCGCCACGACGCTCATGCCACTCGCCGACGCCAGCGCCGGCCGCATCCTCCACCTGTTCGAGCTTCACGTCGTCGCGCCCAGCCTGCTCGCCCGCGCGGCCCTACCCCACCTGCGGCAGACCCGCGGCTCGATCGTCAACATCTCCAGCACCTATGGCCACCGGCCGGTACCCGGCGCAGCCCACTACGCCGCCTCCAAAGCCGCTCTAGAACAGCTCACCCGCTGCTGGGCGCTGGAGCTCGCCACCGAGGGCATCCGCGTCAACGCCCTAGCCCCCGGCCCCACGGAAAGCCAGGCCCTGACCGCCGCCGGCCTACCGCAACCCGTGGTCGACCAGATCAAGCAGCACGAAGCCAGCCGCATCCCGTTGGGGCGCCGCGGAGAACCCGACGAGGTGGCAGCATGGGTACTCCGCCTCGCGGACCCCGCCACCACATGGCTGACCGGCCAGATCCTCACCCTCGACGGCGGCCTCGAACTCACCTGAGCGCCGCTCGATGTTGCCGAATTTGTGTCGCGATCCGGGCAGATGACCTCAGCGACGCCAGAACTGGCGGGGTGCGAACCCTTCACGTCGCAGCCAGTGTTCGGTATAGACAATTCGCTCCGCCTCAATGACCACGAGTGTGTCCTCGGGCGGCTCGGACAGGGGTCGCCCTCGCTCGACGTGCTCGTTCTCCCATCGGAACGCCTCCCAGTAGTGCGCACGGTCCGGATGCTCCGGATCCAGCACTTTGGCCGTTCCGAACAGTTGAGCGCCCCGGCTACTGGCCAGCCCGACCAGCGGCGCGAAGATGCCGACGGAAACACGCGGATCAGCAGCGATGTTGCGCATCTTCGGCGAGCGCGGCGAGGCGCTGAAGAGCACCGCAAAGCCGAGCGGGTAGTACCGCACCGGGGTAGCCAGCGGCCCATCCGGACCCGTGGTCGCGAGCACGCACATGTTCTGCGACGACAGGAGGTTGAGAATGCGCTCTTCCAGCCGTTCCCGATCGAGCCGCTTCGTCGGCGTGGGCCCGGTCAGCCACGGATTCGTCAACGGCATGCGGTGTCCCCGCTCATGGCGAGCACCCTACCCACATGGCCTACTCAGCGGCTACCAGGGAAGGTCGCCGAGCTTGTGTCGAGGTCCGGGCAGAACGTCAGGCTTGCGGCGAGCAGAGTTGTTGTCGACGCCAAGCAATGGCGGTCGGGCAGGGACCTGATAAAGGGCAGTACCATCAGTTTTTACCGGGCTGCCGCAAATTCGCACTTATGCGCTCATAGCTTGCTCATATTG
>JADGHA010000399.1 GCA_019689695.1 Micromonosporaceae bacterium
ACGCCCAGGGGGGGGGGCCGGCCGACCGGCCGGGCGCCGACCAGCTCCTCCAACGCGCCGGCCTGCTCGCGGACCTGGGGCGGTACGAGGACGCTGCCGCCGAGCTCGCCGAGCTGATCGCCGCCGAGCCTGGTCACGCCCCGGCGCTGACCATGCTGGCCCGGGTCCGCCTCGCCGCCGGCCAGCCGGCCGAGGCGATCGCGGCCGCCGACGCCGGGGGCGCCGCCGCACCGCGGGACCTCGGCGCGCTGGTCACCCGCGGCATGGTCCTCGCCGACCTGGGGCGGCTCTCCGACGCGGCCAGCGCCGCCGAGCAGATCCTCCAGCTCGGTGCCGACAGCGGGTACGCACAGACGAGTGCCGCCGCGATCCTGGCCGAGGTCCGCAACGGGCAACAGGCGCTGGACGCGGCCTGGCGGGGCGTCCAGCTCGCCCCGGAGGATGCCACCCCCCATCTGGTGCTCGCCCTGGTGGCGGCGCGGATGGGGTTGTTCGATCTGGCCGAGCGCGCGTACCGGGAGTCGCTGCGGCTGGACCCCCAGCTCGACGCCGTCCGCGACGACGTCGGCATCGCCCGCTTGGAGCAGCGCCGCTACGCGCGGGCGCTCGAGGAGTTCGTCGCACGACTGGAGGTGCACCCCCTCACCGCCGACCCTGCTGGCACGCCCAGCGGTCCCGCCGATCCGGCGAGCGGGGGTGACCCGGCGGAGGGCTTTCCCACCGGCCACGCCGCGGGCTGGCAGCAGGCGCGCGGCGGGCCACCCGCCGGCACCAGGGCGGCGAGCGGGTGGGCCGGCGCGAACTTCGGACTGGACGCGCTGCTGCGCGCCGGGGTCGGCTACGCCCTGATCGCCCCACTCGTCGCGGCATGTGTCGGCACCGATGCCCGGTTCTGGCGGGGGGTAGCGCTCCTGCTGGCGGTGTGCGGCTTCATCGGGCTGGGACTGTTCCGAGCACAGGCGCCCCCGCAGGTGGGAGAGCTCGTGCGGGCAGAGCCCCGGCTGGCCACGGCTGCCGCGGCGGTCGTCGCCGCGCCCTGCCTGATCCTGCTCTACGCGCTGGTCGGCTCGCCCTGGCCGTTGGTCGCTGCGATCGCCGCCGGCGCGGTGGTCCTCCTCGCCGGTATCGCGCTGCAGGTCAGGTGAGGGCGGGCCGAACCGGACCGCCGGGCGGGCGGGTGGACTAGATTGCGGGCGTGCCAACCGACTCGGTGCCGCAGCTGTTCGCGCGGCTGGTGGACGACACCGCCTGCTCGGCGGGTGGTGCTCCGCTGGCCGAGACACTGGCCGCGCACCGGACGCACCGGGCCGCCTGGTACGGCAGCCTGGTCGGATCGCTGGTCCTGCCCTCCTCGGCAGCCGCCGCCCTGCCGAGGCTGCGCGGCGACCGCGCCGACCCGACGATCGCGCTGGTCAGCGATGGTGGGGCGGATGTATTCGCCCGGTCGGTCCGGGCAGCCGCCGAGCGGGTGCGGATCGCGCATGTCGAGGCCGCGGTGGCCAAGCGGGGCGAGGACCCCCAGCCCGGCCTGCGGGACCTGCTCGCCGTCCTCCGCGGGCTACCGTCCATTCCTGGGTACGCCGAGATCCCACTGACCTGGGGGCTGCTGTCCGCGCTGGACACGCTCGCCGAGGCGCGTGCCGCCGGGCTGCCGGTCGCCGCCAAGTTCCGCATCGGCGGGCTCGCCGCCGAGCTGTTCCCCACGCCGGTCCAGCTGGCCGCGGTGGTCTGCGCCTGCCGGGACCGGCAGCTGCGGTTCAAGTTGACGCCCGGGCTGCACTACGCGGTGCGCCGTACCGACCCGGAGACCGGCTTCGTCCACCACGGGTTCCTCAACGTGCTGGTCGCGACCCTGGCGGCGGCCCGCGGTGCGGAGGTCGCCGAGGTGGCCGAGATCCTCGCCGCCACCGACCCGGCGCCGCTGGTCGAGCCGGTGCGCGCGCTGCGCCACGAGGATCGCCCGCTGTGGGATGGGTTCGGCTCCTCCGACCTGGCCGGTCCGCTGACCGACCTGCGCCAGCTGGGTCTGCTCGCCGCGTAGCCGCAAGCTACAGCGCCGCGTAGCCGCGAGCTACAGCTCGCCGCTGGCGTACGCCGCGGCGAGGAAGGCGTCGTTCTCGGCCGGGGTGCCGACCGTGACCCGTACGCCGTCGCCCTGGAACGGCCGCACGATCACCCCGCGGGCCTCGCAGGCTGCGGCGAACGGGGCGGACCGGTCGCCCAGCGGTAGCCAGATGAAGTTCGCCTGGCTCTCCGGGACCTCCGGTACCTGCTTGCGGACCGCCTCGGTGAGCCGGTCCCGTTCGGCTATCACCAGCTCGCAGCGGCGCCGCACCTCGGCTGAGGCGTCCAGCGCGGCGAGCGCCGCGGCCTGCGCGACCGCGCTGGTGGAGAACGGGGTGACCACCTTCCGCACGGCCGCCGCCACGTCCGGCTGCGCGACCAGGTAACCGATGCGCAGCCCGGCCAGGCCCCACGCCTTGGACAGGGTGCGCAGCACCGCCACGTTGGGCCGGTCGCCGTACGCGGCGATACCGTCGGGCACGTCGGGGTCGGTCACGAACTCCCGGTACGCCTCGTCGATCACGACCAGCACCGTCTCCGGCACCGCCGCGAGGAACTCGTCCAGCTCGGCCCGGCCGACCGCGGTCCCGGTGGGGTTGTTCGGGTTGCAGACCAGCACCACCCGGGTCCGCTCGGTCACCGCCGCCGCCATCTTCGCCAGGTCGTGGCCGTGCGCTTCGGTGTTGGGCACCCGGATGCTGGTCACCGCGGCGGTCGCCGCGATGATGGGGTACGCCTCGAAGGAGCGCCACGAGTAGACCACCTCGTCGCCGGGCAGGCAGGTGGCCCGGATGAGGTGCTCGCAGAGCGCCACTGAGCCGCATCCGGTGGCGATCCGGTCGGCGGAGACCCCGACGTGCTGGGCCAGCTTCTCGCGCAGCGCCACCACGCCCATGTCCGGGTACCGGTGGACGCCCGCCGCCGCCTCGGCGACCGCCTCGACGACGCCCGGCAGCGGACCGTACGGTACCTCGTTGCTGGCGAGCTTGATGGCTTCCGGCAGGCCGACCTCGCGGGCCAGGTCGGCCGGGTTGCGACCGGGCACGTAGGCGGGCAGGGCGTCCAGGTCGGGTCGGGTCAGCCGGGACGAGCGCGGCTGGCCCGCGGGGCCGGAGGGCGGGAGCGTCATGGCGTACCTCCAGGTGGGTTCTCGGCCTGATCCGCGCCGCCCGGCGCGCCTGATGCGGGTGATGCGGGTGGCCGGACGTGGACGACCACGGTGAGCGCGGACTTGTCGTGCAGGGCCTGGTGCAGCGGCCGGTCGAACGGGACGAACAGCGCGTCGATGAGCTGGAGCACGAAGCCTATGCCGCAGCACCACAGCAGGGTGGGCAGGCCCATGGTGTTCCACCGCCGGAACGACCGGCCGAAGCCGAGTCGCTGCGGGTTGTCCAGCCGGATCACCCGGATGCCGAGCAGCCGCTTGCCGAGCGTCTGGCCGGTGTTCGCCACCGCCGGCACCTCATAGGCGAACCACAGCGCGGCGGCGAGGAGCACGATGACGATCTGCAGGTTCGCCGCCCGTTCGGTGACCTCGGGCACCGCGGAGCCGTCGCCCTGCATCACCCGGCGCGACCACTCGCGGTACGCCGGCGCCACCTCCTGGACGTACTCGTAGATGAACCAGCCGTTGACCAGCACGTTGAGGATCAGCACGACGAAGATGTCGATCAGCCGGGCGACCAGCCGCGCGCCGCTGGCGGCCAGCGGCATCCCGTACGGGCGGGGTGCGGGCATCGGCACCGGGTACGGGTACTGCCACCCGGGCGGCGGCACGCTTCCGGGCGGCCCCCAGGCGCCCGGCGGCGGCCAGCCTCCGGGCGGAGGCGGGCCTTCCGGCGCGGGCGTGCCTCCCGGCGCCGGCTGCCCCGGCG
>JADGHA010000400.1 GCA_019689695.1 Micromonosporaceae bacterium
CTCAAAATCAACCGCCCCGGGGTCGGGGGGGGGGGCGCCAACCGGGCCCGCACCGCCTGACCTGTCAGCCAGCCCTGCGAGCACAAAGGACCGTCATGGCAGCCCACCCCGAACCCGCGCGCCCCGGCGCACTGGCCCGCGCCTCCAGCGTGGTCGACCTCGGGCTGCAGGCCTGCGAGGCGTACGGGCGGGGCGACCTGGCCAGCCGGCTGGCCGCGACCAAACGCCGGCTCGCGGACCCGGCCGTGCACATCGTCGTGGCGGGCGAGTTCAAGCAGGGCAAGAGCTCGCTGGTGAACGCGCTGCTCGGGGCGAACGTCTGCCCGGTCGACGACGACGTGGCCACCGCGGTGCCGACCTACGTCCGGTACGGGCAGCAGCCGCGGGCGGAGCTGCTCTTCGCCGGCGAGTCACCCGACGGCGGATCACCCGGCGGGCCGGCCGGCGAACCGCACCGGCAGGAGATACCGCTGGACCAGGTACGCCGCTACGCGGTCGAGCACGGGGATCCCGCCCCGGCCGGCCGGGTGGTCGGGGTCGAGGTCTGGCTGCCGCGCACCATGCTCGCCGGCGGGATGGTCGTGGTGGACACCCCCGGCGTCGGCGGGCTCGGCTCGGCGCACGCGGCGGCGAGCCTGGGCGCGGTCTCGCTGGCGCACGCGGTCCTCTTCGTGACCGACGCGTCGCAGGAGCTCACCCGCACCGAGCTGGACTTCCTGCGCCGGGCGCGCGAGCTGTGCGACACCGTGGTGTGCGTCCTGACCAAAATCGACTTCTACCCGGCCTGGCGGCGCATCCGGGACATCAACCTGCGCCACCTGAGCGGGAGTCTCGACGTACCCCTGCTGGCCGTCTCCTCGTCCCTGCGCGCCCGCGCGGTCAAGGCGAACGACGCCCGGCTCAACGTGGAGTCCGGCTTCGCCGAGCTGGTCCAGCTGGTGACCAAGCAGGTCGGCGGGAACGCGGCGGACCGGCTGGCCGCGGAGGCGGCGGCCGAGGTGACCGCGGTCAGCGAGCAGATCATCGGGCAGTTCGAGGCCGAGCGCGCCGCACTGGCCGACCCGGCCGCCGCGCAGGCGGTGCTCGACCAGCTGAACGAGACCAAGCGGCGGGTCGAGTCGCTGCGCAGCGCGGCGGCGAAGTGGAGCCAGACGCTCAACGACGGGATCGCCGACCTCAACGCCGACATCGACCATGACCTGCGCACCCGGATCCGCAAGATCACCCAGGAGGCGGACGACGCGATCGAGAACATCGACCCCGCGGACGCCTGGGCCGAGATGGAGTCCTGGCTGCAGTCCCGGGTCTCCTACGAGGTGCTGGCCAACTACACGCTGCTGCGCGCGCGGGCGACCGAGCTGAGCGAGCAGGTGGCCCAGCACTTCCGCGAGGCGTCCGGCGGGATGCTGCACCCGGTCGGCGTCTACGATCCCGCGCCGGTGGCCTCCAAGGTGCGCATCGAGTCCACTGTAGAGCTGGAAAAGATGAAGGTCGGCAAGCAGGCGATGGTGGCGCTGCGCAGCGCGTACGGTGGCGCCATCATGTTCACCATGCTGGGCAGCCTGGCCGGCATCGCGCTGGGGCCGCTCAGCGTGGGAATCGGCCTGGTGATGGGGCGCAAGGGCCTGCGGGACGAGAAGAAGCGGCAGCTGGCGCAGCGCCGGGCGCAGGCGAAGAACGCCATGCGCCGGTACTGCGACGAGGTGAACTTCGTGATGGGCAAGGACTCCCGCGACACCCTGCGGCGCATCCAGCGCCAGCTGCGCGACCACTACAGCGGGCTGGCCGAGGAGCTGACCCGGTCCAACGCCGAGGCGCTGACCGCCGCGGCCGAAGCGGCCCGGCGCAGCCAGGCCGACCGGGAGAAGCGGCTGCGTGACCTGGACGCGGAGCTGGCCCGGCTACGCCAGCTGGTCAAGATGGCCGCCGAGGTGGTGTCCTGACATGGCGGCCGGGGTGGTGGGCTGGACGGCCGGCGAGGAGCGCGGACAGGTGGCCGGCGAGCCCGGCCGCGGCTTGGCCGAGCGGACCAGGTCGCTGCTGGCGCGGGCGGTCGACGTCTACCGCGGCACCGCGCACGCGCAGCGGCTGGAGGCGATACGGCAGCGCCTGGACGAGCCGCTGCGGGTGGCCGTGGTGGGCCGGGTCAAGTCCGGCAAGTCCACATTGCTCAACGCGCTGGTCGGCGAGCGGCTGGCGCCGACCGACGCCGGTGAGTGCACCCGGATCGTCACCTGGTACCGGGACGGCCACACCTACCAGGTGATGCTCCACCCCCGGGGCGGCCCGGCGCGGCAGGCCCGGTTCACCCGCGACGAGGCCGCGATCGACATCGACCTCGGCGGCCTGCCGCCGGAGGAGGTCGACCAGCTCGTGGTGACCTGGCCCTCGCAGGCCCTGCGCACCGCCACGCTGATCGACACGCCAGGCATCGGCTCGCTCTCCGAGCGGACGGCCCGCCGCGCCTGGGACCTGCTGGCCAGCGAGGACGACGAGGAGACCCCGGCCGACGCGGTCCTCTACCTGATGCGCCACCTGCATCTGCAGGACCTGGAGTTCCTGCGGGCGTTTCACGACACCGAGATCTCCCGCCCCAACCCGGTCAACGCGATCGGCGTGCTGTCCCGGGCCGACGAGATCGGCGTCGGCCGGATCGACGCGATGGCATCGGCCCGCCGCATCGCCGCCCGGCTGGCCGCCGACCCGAACGTGCGCCGCGTCGTGCAGACCGTGGTGCCGGTCGCCGGGCTGCTCGCCGAGACCGCCGTCACCCTCACCGAGACCGAGGTCGCCCACCTGCGCCGGATCGCCGACCTGCCGGTGAAGCAGGCCGAGGACCTGTTGCTCTCCGCCGACCGGTTCGGCGAGCTGATGCCCGAGCTCGGCCTCACCTCGATCGAACGCGAGGCGCTGCTGGACCGCTTCGGCCTCTTCGGGGTACGGCTGGCCGCGGCGCTGATCCGGCAGAAGGTGGCCGGCACCGCCAGCGAGCTCGCCACCGAGCTGGCCGAGCGCAGCGGGCTCGGCGAGCTGCGGGACCTGCTCGGCCTGCTGTTCTTCGAACGGCGCGAGGTGCTCAAGAGCCGCTCGGCGCTGCTCGCCCTGGACAGCCTGACCCGCGCGGACGCGCGCCCGGGCAGCCAGGCGCTCGCCGCCGAGGTGGAGGAGATCATCGCCTCCGCGCACCCGTTCAACGAGCTGCGGGTGCTCTCCTCCATCCGGGCGGGCTGGGTCACCGGCAAGCCGGAGGTGCTGGCGGACCTGGAGCGGCTGATCGGCGGAGCCGGCACGGCCACACACGTCCGGCTGCAGCTGCCGCCCGATGCCGGGCGCAAGGAGCTGGCCGACGCGGCCGCCGAGGCGCTGGCCCGCTGGCGGCGCCGCGCGGAGAACCCGTTGACCGCGCACGAGATGGTGATCGCGGCTCGGGTGGCGATCCGCTCGTGCGAGGGCATGCTGACCGAGCTCGGGCGGTCGGGATGACCGGCCTACTCCCCGCCCGTGGGCTCACCGTCCACAGTGCCCGGGTCGACGCCGTGGTGGTCGTGGTGGCCGGCGACCGGCTCCCGGCCACCGAGGCTGGCGGACCCGTCCAGGCCGGCGGACCCGTCGAGGTGGCTGGCGCTGTCGAGATCATCGGCTCCGGCGAGGTCACCGGCCGCATCGAGGCCGTCGAGTGCGACCAGGTCGTCGACGTGCGGGTGGCCGGCGGCGCCGGTATCGGCGGCGTCGCCGGGTCCGGCAGCCGGGTCGACACGGCCGGCGCCGCTGCCGAAGCCGACGTGGTCGAGCCCGGCCGGGTCGTGGTCGAGGCCGGTCGCGCCGTCGCCGGGCTCGGCCGCACCACCTCCGAAGTCGAGCGCGAACGGGTCGTGGTCCGGCCCCGCGTCCACGCCCCGGGCCACCTCCTCCGCCCCCGCCACCC
>JADGHA010000401.1 GCA_019689695.1 Micromonosporaceae bacterium
AACCTGATCGGCGGCAGCCGCCGGTACATGCCGCGGATCGCCAGCCGGTAGCTCGAGTTGTCCCCGGCCGGCCCGGGCAGCGGGTCGAAGCTCGCCACCGCACCGAACAGGCCGAGCGCAGTACGCCGGGAAACATCTGTCATCGGTGGCTCCTACGGTGCCTCGTCGGGTGCGATGTCGAGCAGCGCGATGATGGCCAGCCCGCGCTGGGCGAAGTCGTTGGTGGAGAAGTCGCCGATCGGGATCTCGTCCACCGGGCTGAGCACCGCGGTGCCGGCGACGTGTGCCGGCTTCGGCCACGGCCGCGAGTTGACGTCCGCGCGGAACTGGTCCCAGCCGCGCTGCCGGACCGCCGGTTCGTTCAGCTGCTCGCCGGCCCACGCGGTGACCCGGGAGTAGATGGCCTGGAACACCTGCGGGTTGAAGTTGAACCCGTAGCGGGCGATCTTCTCGGCGCTCGGCGCCTGCACGTACCGCGCGAAATCAAGCAGGACCTGGCGGAACTCCGGCACGTCGACCAGGTCCACCGTCTCGAACATGATCTGGTCGCCGCAGAACGCCATGGCCAGGTTGTAGCCGCCGTTGAAGTCGCCGCGGTTGAGGTTCACCAGGTGGCCGGTGCCCGGGTCGTAGCCGACCGCGCCTCCGCCCTCGCCGGTGAACAGCCCGGCGGGGAAGGTGGCGATGTCCCGCATGCCGGTGACGATGCGGTCCCGCCACCGGGTGTCGCCGGTGCGTTCCCACTCGGTCAGCCAGTTGCTGACCAGCGCGTACCAGTCGGGGCCGATGCGCAGCCGGCTCGGCGCCACGGTCTGCGCCGGCAGCACGTCCCGCAGCGGCTCGTACTTCAGCAGGGTCTGGTCCGCCTGCAGCAACGCGTGCATCACGTCGCCGAGCAGGTCGTCGGCGATCAGGTAGTACATGAACCGCTTCGTGTACGCCTCGGCGACCCGCACCTCCTTGGCGCCGTCGCCCCAGTGCAGCACGTTGTGCCGGGAGCCGAGCCCGGCGAAGCGGCCCGCTACGTAGGTGTCGACCTCGGACACGTGCCGGGTCATCGCGCGGGCCAGCCGGAACGTGCGCGGATCCCCGGTGCGCAGGAACGCGTACCAGAGCATCCCGTCGGTGCCCAGCTCGGCGTTGTCCCAGGCGTAGCCGCCCACGTCGTACCGCCAGGTGTGCCGGGCGGCGTCGTAGGTGTGCATGAAGTCGCCGTAGTCCCAGAAGCCGTACCAGTTCCGCTGGTCGACCTGGCCGGCGTAGAACTCGATGCTGTCGGAGATCGCGTCCTCCAGCTCGGCCCGCGCGCTGGTGGAGCGGTCCGGCAGGCTCCACCGGCCGAAGACGCCGGCGGCGTGGTAGGTCTCCGGCGCCGCGACCAGCTGCGGCGGCGTGGCCAGCGCGGCGGCGAGCTCGGCGAACCGGTCGCGGGCCGGGGTGGCGGCGAAGGCCCACAGCTCCATGTCGGTGGAGCGGGAGATGCCCACCGGGTCGCCGAAGCCGTCCCGGTTGTCCTCGTAGGCGAGGTCCAGGCCGTGCCCGCCGGCCGAGTACGGGCGCATGTCCATCGCCGCGGCCGTCGGCGACCATGACCACAGGGTGACCGTCGCGGCGTCCCCGGCGGCGCCGCGGATCTCCAGCGCCCGCGGGTACTGCTGCCAGAAGTCGCGGATGCCGAAGCCGAGCCCGCCGCTGACCCCGCCCAGGTAGCCCAGGCCCGGCGCGCGCGTGCCGTGCCCGGCGTCGGTCAGCCAGCTGGCCGCGGCGCCGGTGCGCTTGGCCACGAAGAAGTGGTTGGCCGAGTCCTGCACCAGCCGGAAGTCGCTCCACAGCGGAAGCTCCTGGTAGCCGTTGCGTACCGCGGCGGGCCACTGTTCGGGCGGCGGTGTCGCGGTGCCCGCGAGCTGAGCCTGCCGGACCGCGGAGCCCGGGTCGCGGCGCAGCCCGGTGAGCACCAGCACCGGCTCGCCCCACACCCCGCCGTCCGGGCCGGCGAAGCGGATGTGCCGGTTGTACGGCTCGTCCGTCAGCGGCACCGAGACGGTCAGGCCGAGACCCTTGATGAAGTCCTTACGCGGGTCGCCGTCCCAGACGAAGCTGTGCACGATCCGCAGTGACTCCGCGCCGGCGCCGAGGTAGAGCCGCACCGTCCAGGCGAAGATCTTCCGGTTGCCGTAGCCGTAGTTGGGCTGGCCCCGGTCGATCGTGTACCGCCCGGTGAGCTTGACCACCGCGCGCACTGGTCCGGACTGCTCGATCGAGGCGTGCTCCACCCGACCCGACCAGCTGGTGCGCCGCGGGTCGGGGCCGTCGTCCGGCTGGTCCTGCAGCTGGATCACCAGCCGCCCGTCGCGGGCGGTCACCCGGCCGTCCCGGACCACCTCACGCAGCAGCGTGGTCCCCGAGGTCGCCACCCGGACCTGGATGGTGCCGTTGGACAGCACGATCTCCCCGCCGTCCCGGACCGCGGAGACCGGGGTGGACGGCGCGGCCGGGCTGCCGGGGGCCAGCCGCAGGGTCTCCGCCCGTCCCGCGTCGGAGCCGATGTAGTGCCCGGTCCACTTGACCGTGCCGTCCGGCCAGTACGCCAGCGGCCAGGTCTGCACCGGCACCGGCGTGCCGTCCGACGTGGTCAGCGCGAAGGTGGTCTCCTTGGCCACCTTCCCGCGAGCCCAGGGCACGCCCCAGGCGCAGCCCGTCGTGGCCGCTGGCACCCCGTCCAGCCAGTGCAGCTCGACCGGGTCCGGGTTGCCGGCGGCGGGCGCGGCCGCCCCCGGCCCCCCCGGGGGGGTTGCCCGGGGGGGCGCGGGGGGGCCGCGCGCGGGCGCCGGCGAGGAGGGTCCGACGTGTGATCCGAGCCTGGTTGTCTTCCATGGAACCGCTCCCGTCGTAACGAAACGATTCAGTAGCCCGGCGCGGAGTCTTCGGCCGCGCCGCGGGGAGGTGGACAGCTGCGTAGGGCCCAGAACAGCGGTTGGTGAGGTTGGTGGCGTCGGCGGTACCTCCGGCGCCTGGAAAGCGTTTTCCTTGAATCGGTTCAGATTTCCAGAGTCTCGCGGCACGTGGTCGCAATTGTCAAGGGGTCTCGCGGTGACCGGCTCCGGACGGCCGTGGTGTACTGGGCGCGCCGGCCGCGGGAGCCGGCGGGCACGAGGAGGAGCCAGGTGCTGGCCTACACAGTGGAGCGGGGCGTCGCCACCATCACGCTGGACTCGCCGCACAACCGCAACGCGCTCTCCGCCCAGCTGGTGTCCGCACTGGAATCCCGGCTGGCGGAGGCGGCCGCCGACGATGCCGTACGCTGCGCGGTGCTCACCCATACCGGCACCACGTTCTCGTCCGGAGCCGACCTGTCCGAGGCACCCGAGCGGGGGACCGGCCGGCTGCTCGACCTGCTGCGGCGCATCCTGGAGCTGCCCAAGCCGGTGGTGGCGGTGCTGGACGGCCACGCCCGCGCCGGCGGGCTCGGGCTGCTCGGCGCCTGCGACATCGTCCTCGCCGGCCCGCGCAGCACGTTCGCCTTCTCCGAGGTCCGCCTCGGGCTCGCCCCGGCGGTCATCTCGCTGACCACGCTGCCGCGGCTGTCCAGCCGCGCCGCCGGACGGTACTTCCTGACCGGGGAGGTGTTCGACGCCGCCGAGGCGGCCCGGATCGGCCTGGTCACGGCGGCCGTCGACGACCCGGACGAAGCGCGCGACAGCGTGCTCGACGCGCTGCGCAAAAGCTCCCCGCAGGGCCTCGCCGAGTCCAAGCGGCTGACCACGGCCGCCCTGCTGCGTGGCTTCGACACCACCGGCGACGAGCTCGCGGCGCTCTCCGCCCGGCTGTTCGCCTCGGACGAGGCCCGCGAGGGTATTGAGTCGTTCCGGCAGCGTCGGCCGCCGCGCTGGCAGCTGTGACCGCCGGCGGGTGCTGCCAGCG
>JADGHA010000402.1 GCA_019689695.1 Micromonosporaceae bacterium
CACCCGCCCCGCCACCGGTGCCGCCAGTCGCGGTGGAACCGCCGGTGGTGGAGCCGGCCCCGGTGCTGGAGGCGCCCGAGCCGACCGCCGGCCGGCTGGTCCGGCTGCGGGCCCGGCTCGCCCGGTCGCAGAGCCTGCTCGGCCGTGGCCTGCTCAGCGTGCTGTCCCGCGACCACCTGGACGAGGACGCCTGGGAAGAGGTCGAGGAGAGCCTGATCAGCGCGGACGTGGGGATCGAGGCGACCCGGGAGATCGTCGAGCGGCTGCGCCAGCGGACCGCGGTGCTCGGCACCCGGACCCCGGCCGAGCTGCGCGCGCTGCTCGCCGAGGAACTGGTGGCCGCGCTCGACCCGGGGATGGACCGGTCGCTGCGGGCCACCCCGACCGACGGCAAGCCGGCGGTGATGCTGGTGGTCGGGGTGAACGGGTCCGGCAAGACCACCACGTGCGGGAAGATCGCCCGGGTGCTGGTCGCCGACGGGCACACCGTGGTGCTCGGCGCGGCCGATACGTTCCGCGCCGCCGCCGCCGACCAGCTCGCCACCTGGGCCGGCCGGGTCGGTGCTGAGGTGGTCCGCGGGCCGGAGGGCGCCGACCCGGCGAGTGTGGCGTTCGACGCGGTCCGCCGGGGCATCGAGGCTGGCGTGGACACCGTGCTGGTGGACACCGCGGGCCGGCTGCAGAACAAGGTCGGCCTGATGGACGAGTTGGGTAAGGTCAAGCGGGTGGTCTCGCGGCACGGTCCGGTGGACGAGACGCTGCTGGTGCTGGACGCCACGACCGGCCAGAACGGGCTGGAGCAGGCGCGGGTGTTCACCGAGGTGGTGGATGTGACCGGGGTGGTGCTGACCAAGCTGGACGGCACGGCCAAGGGGGGCATCGTGATCTCGGTGCAGCGCCGGCTCGGCATCCCGGTCAAGCTGGTCGGCCTCGGCGAGGGCAAGGACGATTTGGCCCCGTTCGAACCGGCCCAGTTCGTCGCCGCCCTGCTCGGCGACGAACAGCCGTGATGGCACCGGATTAGCTGAACCGCCGCCGGGTACTGAGCCGTAGCAACTGGGTATGGAGGGGAGGAGTTGATGCAGCCGCGTAGCCTGGTGGGCCCCGAACCCGGGAGGGCATACGTGACCCAGCAGGAGATCCCCCTCCGGGGTGGCAACGTCAGCACTGTGCACCGGGTCGGCAACACCGTGCGCCGCAACACCGGGCCGTGGACGCCGGCCGTCCACTCGCTGCTGCGCCACCTGGAGTACATCGGCTTCACTGGTTCCCCGCGGGTGCTCGGCATCGACGAGCGGGGCCGCGAGGTGCTCTCCTACCTGCCCGGCGAGTGCGGAGAGTACCCACTGGCCAAGCACTGGGTGACCGATGAGGCGCTGGTCGCGGTCGCCACCATGCTGCGGATGTTCCATGACGCGCAGTACAACTTCCGGCCGGCGCCGAACGCGGTGTGGCGCTCGTTCGGCCCTCCGCCGCCGGACACCGAGGTCATCTGCCACCACGACGCCGCGCCGCACAACGTGGTCTGGCGGCCGGACGGCACGCTCGCGCTGATCGACTTCGACCTCGCCTCGCCCGGCGCCCGCATCTACGACGTGGCGTACGCGGCCTGGACGTGGGTGCCGCTCTTCTCCGACCGGGACTCCTACACGCTGGGCTGGACCCGGCCGGACCGGCCGCGTCGCCTGCGGCTGTTCGCCGACGCCTACGGCCTGATCCCGCGGGACCGGCACCGCCTGGTCCGGACCATCCGCAAGCGGATCATCGACCACGTCGAGGGCATCCGCCGGATGGCCGCGGCCGGAGACCCGGCCTTCGTCCGCATCGTGCGCAAGGGCCACCTCCGCCGGCCCCTGCGTGACCTGCGGCTTCTCGACTACGAGCGGCACATCCTCGAGTACGCCCTGCGCTGAGTCGCCGGCCCGGGCGGCACTGTCCATCGCGGACAGTGAGATGTTGTTCACACGTCCGAAACATCATGTGATGCGCCGGTAACCGCGCCGGACCACTGCGTGAAACAGCACCGATGAAAGCTTCGCGCAACCGGCGTCGGGCAACGCTGCTCCGGCCGGGAAGGAGGAAGTCCACACCAAGGAGGCCAGCGTGCCTGAAATCGACACCGGCAACACCGCGTGGCTGCTGGTATCGACCGCGCTCGTGCTGCTCATGACCCCCGGCCTGGCCCTGTTCTACGGCGGGCTCAACCGGGCCAAGGGCGTGCTCAACATGATGATGATGAGCTTCTCGTGCATCGGGCTCGTCTCCATCCTGTGGCTGTTCTACGGCTTCACTGTGGCGTTCGGTGACGACCAGAACGGCTTCTTCGGCGACCTGGGGCAGTACCTGGGCACGAAGAACATGGTCAACGAGGTCTGGGGCGAGACGGGCATCCCGGCGTACGTCTTCATCGCCTTCCAGATGATGTTCGCGATCATCACCGTCGCGCTGATCAGCGGCGCCATCTCCGACCGGGCCAGGTTCGCCGGCTGGCTGCTGTTCGCGTTCGCCTGGGCGACGGTGGTCTACTTCCCGGTGGCCCACATGGTCTGGGGCGGTGGCTGGATCGGCGCCGACATCAAGGCGCTGGACTTCGCCGGCGGCACCGCGGTGCACATCAACGCCGGTGCCGCCGCCCTGGCGCTGGCGCTCGTCCTCGGCCGCCGGGTCGGCTGGCCGAAGGACTCGTACAAGCCGCACAACGTGCCGATGGTGGCGCTCGGGGCGGCCCTGCTGTGGTTCGGCTGGTTCGGCTTCAACGCCGGCTCGGAGCTGACCGCCGATGGCACGACCGCGGTCGCCTTCATCAACACCCAGGTGGCCACGGCCGCGGCCCTGCTCGGCTGGATCATCGTGGAGTGGGTCCGCGACGGCAAGCCGACCATGGTGGGCGCCTCGTCCGGCGCGGTCGCCGGCCTGGTCGCGATCACACCGGCCTGTGCCTTCATCGCTCCGTTCGCGGCGGCCCTGCTCGGCCTGGTGGCCGGTGCGGTCTGCGCCCTGGCGGTCAGCCTGAAGTACCGGCTCGGCTATGACGACTCGCTCGACGTGGTCGCGGTGCACTTCGTCGGCGGCTGGATCGGCACGCTGTGGATCGGCTTCTTCGGCTCGGCCGGGATCAGCTCGCTGGTGGCGGACGAGGGCCTGTTCTACGGCGGTGGCGGCATCCAGCTCGCCCGCCAGCTGGCGGGCGCGGCGATCGTCTCGGTGTACTCGTTCGCGGTCGCGCTGATCCTCGCCTTCGCGATCCAGCGGACGATCGGGTTCCGGGCCAGCTCGGAGGCCGAGGTCGACGGCATCGACCTGGCTGAGCACGCGGAGAGCGGGTACGACCTGGCGCCGGCCGGAGGCGGCTCGGGCTTCGCGCTGGCTGGTCTGGGCGGCGCGCACGCCGCCGGAGGTGGCGCGGCCGCCCCGGCTCCGGCCGAGGGGCAACGAACCGAGAAGGTGCCCGGTTAACGTCCAGGCGATGGAGGGGTTGGACATGAAGCTGGTGACCGCGGTCATCAAGCCCTACCAGCTGGATGCGGTCAAGGAGGCCCTGCACGCCCTGGGCGTGGCCGGCATGACCGTCAGCGAGGTGCAGGGCTACGGGCGGCAGAAGGGCCACACCGAGGTGTACCGGGGCGCCGAGTACACCGTGGAGTTCCTGCCGAAGATCAGGATCGAGATCCTGACCGACGAGATCGATGTGGACAAGGTGGTCGACGCGGTGGTCACCGCCGCCCGGACCGGGAAGATCGGCGACGGCAAGGTGTGGGTCACCGCCGTCGAGGACGTGATCCGGGTGCGGACCGGCGAGCGTGGCCTGGATGCCCTTTAGGGGTGACGGCCCGGTGATCGGCGCCCCCCCCCCCCCCCCCCCGCGGGGGGGGGGGCCCCCCGGGGGGGGCCCCCCCCAGGCCCCCCCCCGCG
>JADGHA010000016.1 GCA_019689695.1 Micromonosporaceae bacterium
GCGAGGCGATCGTGCTCGCCCCGCTCACCCTGGTGGGGACGCCCAGCCGGCGGGCGCGCCAGGTGCCGCCCGGGCGGCCGGACGCGGCGGCCGCCTAGCGGGACGCCGGCGGCTGCCTAGCGGGACGCGGCGGCGCGTAGCGGTCAGTGCCCGCTGACGCGCCGCGTCCCGGTGTAGTACTCGAAGAGCAGCCCGCAGGTGGCGAAGATGACCGCGATCAGCCCGGCCGCGGTCAGCCACCACTGCCAGACCACCAGGCCGACGCCGGCCACCGAGGCGGCCAGCGCCAGCCCGAACGGCCAGTAGCTGCCCGGGCTGAAGAAGCCCACCTCGCCGGCGCCCTCGCTGATCTCCGCGTCCGGGCGGTCCTCCGGCCGCGGTTCGATGCGGCGCGAGACGAACCAGAAGAACCCGCCGCACATCAGGCACAGCAGCCCGGCCAGGGCGAGCGCCACCGTGCCGATCCAGTCGGTGCGGCCGAGCTCGTAATCCGTCCACCAGGCGTAGACGCCGCTGGCGAGGACGAGGAAGACGGCCACCAGGCCGAAGATCCGCGACTCAGACTTCACGTTTGCCTACCTTCGTACGCGACCGCGGGGCCGGCGCGGGCACGCCCGCCCCGCTTTGTCTAGCTGGCCTCGCGCTGTCTAGCTCGCCTCGCGCTCGGTGCGGTCGGTGTTGAACGGATGGGTGGTCACCGCGTACGGCTCCTCGCCGATGCTGCTCAGCGCGTCCGGTGTGGACTGGCCGGCCCGCTTGGCGGCGAGGAACTGGTCGTACTTCTCCGGCGTGACCGCGCGCAGCTCGAAGTTCATCTGGGAGTGGTAGGTGCCGCACAGCTCGGCGCAGCGGCCGACGTACGCGCCCTCCTTCTCCAGCGTCACCTGGAACGCGTTGCGCACGCTGCCGGGGAACACGTCCCGCTTGAACAGCAGGTCGGGCACCCAGAACGAGTGGATGACGTCGTTGCTGTGCTCCTCGATCCGGATCGTGCGGTGGGTGGGCAGCACCAGCACCGGAATGTAGTTGGCGTTGCCGGTGGTGCTGGCGACCGTGTGCGCGTCCGCGCCCGGGGCGTCGCGGTAGTTGAACTGCCACTCCCACTTGAACGCGACCACCTCGACGGTCACGTCCGGGTTCTTGCTGGTCTTGTCCACGTCGGTCTGCACGATCGCGGTGTAGTAGAAGAGCACCGCGATGATCAGGAACGGCACGACCGTGTAGAGGAACTCCAGCGGGATGTTGTAGCGGGTCTGCTCCGGCAGCGCCTCACCCCGCTTCCGGTAGCGGATGATGCACCAGAAGATCAGCCCCCAGACGAAGAAGCCGACCACCAGCGCGGCGATCACCGAGCCGATCCACAGGTCGTACATCCGGCTGGCCTGCGGGGTCACCCCGCCCTTGGGCCAGCCGAAGTTGCCGAAGGCGTCGCCGAAATCGCTCAGCGAGCACCCGCCGAGGAGCGTGACCAGCGCCACCGCGCCCGCCCCTAGCCCGGCGAGCCGACCGAAGGCACCTGCTCGCCTCCTGCCTGACGCCCGGGACCAGCCGCCTTCGTCCACGCGGCGCTTGTCCATGACGCTCCCGCCCTCCTGCCAGTCCGGCCGAACGGTGGCAGATTAACCGACCGCCTGTAGTAGCAACCGGCTGGGGGGTGGTTGGGCGGTACCGTCGTGTCGTGGCCGAGGCCTACTTCGACGCCGCCGCCGCCGCTCCACTGCACCCGGTGGCCCGGCAGGCGCTGCTCGCCGCCTTGGAGGACGGCTGGGCCGACCCAGGCAAGCTCTACGCGCAGGCCCGCCGGGCACGCCAGCTGCTGGAGGCGGCGCAGGCCGCGGTGGCGCAGGTGCTGGGCGTCCGTCCGGAAGAAGTGACGTTCACCGCGAGCGGGACCGCCGCGGCGCAGGCGGCGGTGCTGGGCGGGCTGGCCGGCCGGCAGCGGGCCGGCCGGGTGCTGGTGCACTCGGCGATCGAGCACTCGGCCGTGCTGCACGTCGCCGAGCGGCAGGAGGCGGTCGCGGTGCCGGTGGACCGGCTCGGCCGGCTGGACCTTCAGGCGTGGGGCGCGGCGGTGCGCAGGCCCGGCGTGGCCCTGGCCGCGCTGATCTCGGCCAGCCACGAGGTGGGTACCGTCCAGCCGGTGGCCGCCGCCGCGGATCTGTGCGACGCGGCCGGTGTCCCGCTCTACGTCGACGCCGCCCAGTCGGTGGGCCGGGTCCCGGTGCCCGGCGGGTGGTCGATCCTGTCCGCGAGCGCCCACAAATGGGGTGGCCCGCCCGGGGTCGGCGTGCTCGTGGTCCGCAAGGGCGTCCGGTGGGAACCGCCCGCGCGGTCCGGCCCGCCGGACCTCCCGGCCATCGTCGCCGCGGCCGCCGCGCTGCGCGCGGTCGCCGCCGACGCTGAGGCGGAGGCGGCCCGCCTCTCCGCGCTGGTCGACCGGATCCGCGCCACGGTGGCCGCGACCGTGCCGGACGTCGAGGTGGTCGGCGACCCGGTCGACCGGCTGCCGCACCTGGTCACCTTCTCCGTCCTGTACGTGGACGGCGAGGCGCTGCTGCACGCGCTGGACCGGCGCGGCTTCGCGGTCTCCTCCGGATCGTCGTGCACCTCGGACACCCTGCGGCCCAGCCACGTACTCGAGGCGATGGGCGTGCTCTCCCACGGCAACGTCCGCGTCTCCCTGCACCGCGAGACCACACCCGAGCAGGTGGACGAGTTTCTCGCCGTGCTCCCGGATGTGGTCGCGTCGCTGCGGGCCGAGGCGGGGGTGCTGGACCTGTGACCGGCCCTCCGGAGGTGCTCGACTGCCGCGGCCAGCGCTGCCCGCTGCCGGTGATCGCGCTGGCCCGGCGCCTGCCCCAGCTGCCGGTCGGCTCGGTGCTGCGGGTGCTCGCCGACGACCCGGCCGCCGCGAACGACATCCCCGCCTGGTGCCGGATGCGGGGCCAGGAGTACGCCGGCTCCCCCGCCGAGCACGCCTACGACGTCCGCCGGGTCGCGTGACGTCCACGGGAGACGTACGTATCTGGAAATATTTGCCGCTTTAGTTGAGTCCGGTCGCGCCCGCTGCTGGATAGCATCCGTCCACCCCTATCTCAACTCTGGCAGGGAAGGGATCAGATGAATCCTGCGGGCCGGAACAGGATGCGCCGGACGACCACCGTCGTGGCGGCGGGTGTACTCATCATCGGTATGGCGGCGACCGCCGCCCAGGCGAAGGGCGCCGACGACCCCGAGACGAGGGCCTTCACCCAGGTCGCGGCGCTGCAGCAGGTCAAGAAGTCGCTCACCAGATCCGAACGGAAGCTGGACGGCAGGCTCGCCCTGGAGCTACGCCTGCGCCAGGACAAGACGGTGGCCGCCGCGGCGCCCAAGGTGTCGACCGGCGTCAAGGTGGCCACGAACGGCACCACCCGGGTGACCATCGACGCGACCAAGGTGGACGACGGCCTGCTGTCGCGGCTGCGCGGCGTGGGTGCCGGTATCCGCTACCCGTCGCCCAGGACGGGCACGGTCCTGGTCGACGCGCCGCTGTCGGCGCTGACCACGATCGCATCCTGGCCGGACGTCACCCGGGTCAGGACGCCCTCCGGAGCGATGACCGCCCGGATGACCACCCCGGAGGCGGCGGCGAAGGCGGCCGCGGAGTCGAAGGAGGCCAAGGCTGCCCGGCTGGCCGGGGCGCTGCGGGCCGCCGAGGCGAAGGCGGCGCCGGCGGGCGCCGCGGCCGCCGCGGTCGACCAGGGTTCGGTGGTCTCCGAAGGAGACCGCACGCACGCGGCCGACACCGCCCGCGCCCGGTACAAGGTCACCGGTATCGGCGTCAAGGTCTGCGTCCTCTCCGACGGGGTCGACTCGCTGGACGCCTCCGTGGCCTCCGGCGACCTGCCGCCAGACGTGGACGTGTTGCCCGGTCAGGAGGGCGACGGCGACGAGGGCACGGCGATGCTGGAGATCATTCATGACCTCGCGCCGTCGGCGAAGCTGGGCTTCGCCACCGCGTTCATCAGCGAGGAGAGCTTCGCCGACAACATCCTCGCGCTGCGCTTCGACGCGCACTGCGACATCATCGTCGACGACGTCCTGTACTTCCACGAGGATCCGTTCCAGGACGGGCTCATCGCCCAGTCGGTCAACGCCGTCACCGCGGACGGTGCCTTCTACTTCAGCTCGGCCGGGAACGAGGGCAACACCATCGACGGCACCGCCGGCAACTACGAGGGCGACTTCGTCGACTCCGGCCGCGGCGTCGGCAAGTTCGCCGGGCAGGCGCACGACTTCGACCCGGGCCCGGGCGTGCAGGTGTTCAACCCCCTCTCCCCCAACAGCGACAACGTGCCGGTGACGCTGTGGTGGAGCGATCCGCTCGGCGCCTCCAGCAACGACTACGACCTGTACGCGTTCGACTCCGACGGCAACGTTGTGGCGGTCTCGTTCGAGGTGCAGGACGGCGACGACGACCCGTTCGAGATCCTGGGCACCGCGCTGTTCCTCACCGGCCAGCGGCTCGCCGTGGTCAAGTTCTCCGGCGAGGACCGGTACTTCCAGCTCAGCGCGTTGCGGGGCCGGTTCGCCGACTCCCCCGACGGGTTGACGGGCTTCTCCACGCCGGGCGTCACCCGCGGGCACGCCGCCGCGGCCCAGGCCTTCGCGGTCGCCGCCGCGCCGGCGCACAACGCGTTCGGGCGTGACCTCGAGGTGGGCGATCCGCCGAACCCGGCCGGCCCGTACCCCGATGTCTTCACCCGCAAGTCGGCGCCGGAGCGGTTCACTTCGGACGGTCCGCGCCGGGTGTTCTACGAGGCGGACGGGACGCCGATCACGCCGGGGGACGTCAGCTCGACCGGCGGCGCGGTCCGCCAGAAGCCGGAGATCACCGCGGCGGACGGCACGGCCAGCTCGGTCTTCGGCTTCTCACCGTTCTTCGGCACCTCGGCGGCGGCTCCGCACGCGGCGGCGATCGCCGCGCTGGCGCTGTCCGGCAACCCTGGGATGACCAACGCCGAGATCCGTGCCGCGCTCACCAGCTCGGCGCTGGATCTCAAGCCGGCCGGCGTGGACAACCGCTCCGGGTACGGCGTGATCCGGGCGGACCGGCTGCTGCGCACCACCGGAGCCACGCCGCAGCCGCTGGTGCAGGCCGGCGAGCCGACGGTGACGCCGGTCAGCGGCGACGGCGACGCCTTCCTGGAGCCGGGCGAGCAGGCGAGCATCTCGGTGCCGGCGGTGAACGTCGGCGACGGCACGGCCACCGGGGTCAGCGTCGTGCTGACCGCCACCGATCCGCTGGTGACCCTGCGGCCGCCGGCGCGCTCGTACGGCAACATCGCCGCCGGGGCCAGCAAGTCGCGCTCGTTCACGCTGACCCTGGACCCGGCCTACCCGGTGGGAAAGCCGGTCGCCCTGTCCGCCAAGGTGACCTTCGCCGGCGTGCTGTCGCCGACGACGGACAGCCTCTCGGTGCCGGTCGGCCAGCCGTCCACGCAGGTGCAGACGTTCGCGTACGACGGGCCGGTGGTGCCGATCCCGGACGCCGACCCGACCGGCGTCTCCGCCACGATCGACGTCTCCGGTGTCGGGTACGCCTCCGGGCTGACCTTCTCCATCGACGGCACCGAGTGCTCTGCCACGGTCGGCGCGACCGGCGTGGGTCTGGACCACACTTTCGTCGGTGACCTGGTGGGCACGCTGACCGCGCCGGACGGCACCACCGCCACGCTCTTCTCGCGCTCCGGTGGCACCGGCAACAACATGTGCCAAACCGTCTTCGACGACGCCGCCACGACCCCGTTCGACGGGGTGAGCTCCAGCCTGAACCCGTTCACCGGGTCCTGGCAGCCGCTGACCCCGCTCGCCGCACTGCGGGCGTCCCCCGTTGACGGCACGTGGACCTTCCACGTGGCGGACCGGGCGGGCGCCGACACCGGCAACATCCGGGCGTTCTCGCTGCACATCACCGGCTTCGAGGCGCACTGACCGTGGTGGCCCCGTACCGCCCCGGGCCGGCCGGCCCGGGGCGGTACGGCCCAAAGCGCCGAACCCGGGCGGGCCGCCCAAGGCAGTACCGCCTGGGCGGTACGGCCCGGGGCGGCCGGCGCCCGGCCGGCGACAGCGTCAGCCCTTGACCGCGCCCTGGGTGAAGCCGGCGATGAACCGGTCCAGGAACAGGTTGAACACCAGCGCGATCGGCACCGCCACCAGCACCGTCGCCGCCTGCAGCGACTGCCAGAAGAACACGTCACCGCGGACCAGCTCGGTGGGCACCCCGGTGGAGATCACCTTCTGGGACGTGGGTGACACGAACGACAGCGCGTAGATGTACTCGCTGGCGGTCAGGGTGAACGCGAACACGACGACGGCGACGATCCCGGGGAACGCCAGCGGCACCACCGCCCGGATGAACGCGCCCACCCGGCTGTACCCGTCCACCATGGCCTGCTCCTCGATGTCCTTGGGAATCCCCTTGAGGAAGCCGATGAGCAGCCAGACCGAGACCGGGATGGTGATGGTCGGGTAGACCAGCACCAGGGACCAGGTGGAGTCCTGCAGGCCCCAGGCGACCACGATCCGGGACAGGGACAGGAACAGCAGGCTGGGTGGGACCAGGTAGACCAGGAAGATGCCGATGCCGAACCATCCGGCCCACGGCCGGTCCAGCCGCGCCAGCGCGTACGCGGCAGGCAAACCCAGCACCAGCGTGATCCCGACCACCAGTACGCCCACCCACAGCGTGTTCCACGCGAACGTGCCGAACGCGGTGTGCTGGAACAGGTAGGTGATGTGGTCGGGCGTTGCGGGACGGTTGAACAGGAACGGGTTGTTCTGCGGGTTGTAGAGGTCGCGGTTCTGCTTGAACGCGGTGATGAGGCTCCACAGGAACGGAGCCGCGCACAGCAACGCGGCGAGGATCGCCAGCAGGTAGACGCCGACGCGGGACGCCACGTAGCGGCGCCGGTAGCCGGCGGCGGTCGTGACCACTCAGCCCACCTCCATCCGGCGCACCGCGCGCAGGATCGCGATCGCGGCGGCGAGCAGGATCGGGAACAGGAACAGCGCGATCGCCGCACCCTGACCCACGTCCCCGCCGTCGATGCCGCGGAAGAACGCCCAACTGGTCAGCACCTGGGTGGCGTTGTTCGGCCCGCCGTTGGTGAGCACGTCCACCACGGCCATGTCGGTGAAGGTGAAGATGGTGCCGAACAGGGCGGCCACCGCGGCGACCGGCAGCACCAGTGGGATGGTCACCTCGAACATCCGCCGCCAGTAGCCGGCACCGTCCACTCTGGCCGCCTCCTCCAGGTCCCGCGGGATGGCCATCAGGCCGGCCATCATGATGACCGCGGCGAGCGGGGTGAGCCGCCACACGTGCACGGTGATGACCGAGGCCATGGCCAGACCGGGCTCGCCCAGCCAGTACATGTTGGAGCCGGAGCCGAGCAGGTCCCCGGGCTTGCCGAGCAGGCCCACCTGGCGCAGGACCCAGTCGATCGGCGAGTAGATCGAGTCGAGCATCCACAGCCAGGCGATCGAGGAGAGCGTCACCGGCGTGGTCCACGGGAGCAGGACCAGGAACCGGACGATCCACTTGCCCTTGAAGTTGGCGATCATGATGTTCGCCAGCACCTTGCCGAGCACCACGATGAGCACCATCGAGACGCCGGTGAAGATGAAGGTGTTCCCCAGCGACCGCCAGAACACCGGGTCGTCGAAGATGCGCCGGAAGTTGCGCAGCCCCACGTAGTCGTAGGACGGGTCGCCCGCGGTCACGTCGGAGAGTGCGAACCCGATGGCGAGCACGAACGGCACGCCGACCAGGACCAGAATGTAGACCACGCTGGGCATGAGGAACAGCCAGGCCAGGGTGCCCTCCCGGTCGGCGAACCGGCGCCTGGCCGCGGGCAGGCGCACCGGCGTGCGGGCGACCTCGGCCTCGCGCACCGCGCTCATATCCGCAGCCCCGTCTCGGCCGAGAAGAAGCGCAGCCGGTCGCGGGCCACCGCGAAGTCGTACGTCTCCCCGGCGGTGACCGGTGTGTCCACTGTGGCTGGCAGCCGGGAGACCACCCGGGTGGGCTTGCCGATCCCCGTCACCGTGCCGTAGATGTGCCGGTCACCGGAGAGGTACTCGATGCGGTCGACCGCCAGCGGGACCTTCTCCCGATCGACCGAGGCGGCGAACGCCGACTCGGGCAGCAGGTGCTCGGGGCGGAAACCGACCAGCTGGTCGTCGCGGGGCACCAGGTTCATCGGCGGCGAGCCGATGAACGTGGCCACGAAGGTGTCGGCCGGATCGTCGTACACCTCCATCGGCTTGCCGACCTGGCGCACCTTCCCGGCGGAGAGCACGGCGATCCGGTCTCCGAGGCCCATCGCCTCCACCTGGTCGTGCGTGACGTAGATCGTGGTGGTGCCGACGTCCTGCTGGAACCGCTTCAGCTCGTCCCGCGCGCTGGCCCGCAGCTTGGCGTCCAGGTTGGACAGCGGCTCGTCGAGCAGGAACACGTCCGGCTCGCGGACCAGCGCCCGGGCCAGCGCCACCCGCTGGCGCTCGCCGCCGGACAGCGCCCGTGGCTTGCGGCCCAGCAGGTGCTCGATGCCGAGCAGCTCGGCCGCCCAGCGCGCCTTGCGTTCCCGCTCCGGGCGGGCCATCCCGGCCGCCCGCAGCGGGAACACGATGTTGGCCAGCACGGTCTTGTGCGGGTAGAGCGCGTAGCTCTGGAACACCATGGCGATCTTCCGGGCCCGTGGCGGCAGGCCGGTCACCACCTGTCCGTTGATGAGCACGTCGCCCGCGGTCGGCTGTTCCAGCCCGGCGATGGTGCGCAGCAGCGTGGTCTTCCCGCATCCGGACGGGCCGAGCAGGACCAGGTACTCGCCCTCCTCGGTGACCAGGTCGACGCCGTCGATGGCCCGCACGCCGCCGCGCCCGCGGGCCCGCCGGCCGATCCCGCCGTCGTACTCCTTGACCAGCCCCCTGACCTCGACGACGGTCCGGCCCGGGCGCAGGTCTGGCGCTTCCGCCGCCATCAGCCCGCCACCAGGCCCTGGGCCCGCCACTTGGCGAAGATCGGGTTGATCTGCTTCTCCGCGTCGGCGACCGCCTGTTGCGGGCTGACCTCACCGCGGGCCGCCCGGGCGAACATGTTCGGGATGATGAAGGTGTTGAACACCTCGCCCACCGCCGTGTTCGACGGTCCCGGGTAGCCGATGTTCGAGCTCCACTCGACCGCGTTGGTGAGGACCTTCAGCTTGTCCGCCGGCTTGGACCCGAACGGGTCGTTGGCCAGCCAGTCGGCCCGCTTCGGGGTGAGCTTGTCCCAGGCGCAGAAGTCGTAGAGCTTGCTGGCGTAGGTGGCCGAGGCGAAGTTCGCCGTGTAGTGCAGCAGGAACTCCTTGGCCGCGTCCGGGTTGGCGGCGTGCTTCGGGACGATCCAGTTGTACAGCACGTGCTGCGCCGCGTGCGCACCCTTCGGCCCGCGCAGCGCCGGAACGAACAGGGTGTCCTCGGCGACGTCCGGGTTGGTGCCCTGCGCCGTGCGGTAGGCCGAGATGGAGTTGACCACGTAGGACAACTTGCCGGCGACCAGGCCCTGGTTGTTGGAGGCGGCGTTCCAGGAGAACACCTCGTTGGTCATGGTCTGCTTGAACAGCTTGGTCATGAACTCCACGGCGGCCACCGTCTCCGGCGAGTTGATCACGACCTTGGAGTTCTCGTCCTGGATGGATGCCCCGAACGACCACATCAGCGCCCGCAGCACCATGTTCGAGTCGATCTCCTGGGACATGCCCAGGCCCATCTGCACGCCCTTGGACTTCTTGATCTCCGCGCCGCCCTGCAGCAACTCGTCCCATGTGGACGGACCGTTCGGGAACCCGACCGGCTCCCACAGCGACTTGCGGAAGTTGCCCGGGTCGGGCACCCACCCTGGGGCGTACGCGAAGAACTTGCCGGTCGCCGGGTTGAAGCTGGACAGGCGGCACAGCTCCAACTGCTGGCCCCAGCGCTTGTTCGCCTCCTCGGTCACGTCCTTCATGTCCAGCACGCTCGGCTCGAACTGGGACAGCGGCGCGATGAACTGGATCAGGTCGTGACCCTGGCCGGCCTGGATCTCGGAGGCGATGCGGGTGGTGATCTGGGCCTGGTCGACGTGGTCGACCTGCACGTTCACCCCGACCTTGCTCCCCCAGTCCTTGACGAAGGTGTCGAACCAGGTGTCGTGGCTCGGGACGAAGTGGCTCCAGAGCAGGATCTTCAGGTCGCCGGAGAGCTTCTTGCTCGGTTCGGTGAACGTCTCGACCGGCTTGCCGCTGTCGTCGCCGGCGGTCGGACCGCCCGGTCCGCTGTCCTCCTCACTGGCGCAGCCGGCGAGCGGGCCGGCCAGTGCGGCGCCCAGGGCGGCGGCGCCGGTCAGGCGGAGCAGATCCCGGCGGGTATGTGCAGTTGCGCGTTCGGGCATCGGGGCTCCTCGCATCAGGGGATGTGGGCCCGACGTTAGTAGTCCGTGACGCAGCTCACTAGATCCAGATACCGTGCTGTAACATTCGCGTCGCCCGGCGGTCGCGCTCCGGCGACGAGCGGCACGGAAAGTGTCTGTAATCGGTTGCCGCGCCGCGGCAACCGCTAGGGCAGGTGGGGGCGGACCTCGTCCGCGGCGGCGTCGCCGTACGACTCAGCGAGGCGCTTCAGGAACAGGTCGGGATGCACCTCGTACTCCTGGGGGCCCACCGACTCCAGCACCAGCGCGGCCACCACCGACCCCACCTGGGCCGCCCGCTCCAGACTCAGCCGCCAGGAGAGCCCGGCGAAGAAGCCGGCGCGGAACCCGTCGCCGACCCCGGTCGGGTCGGCGATCTTGACGTCCTGCGCGGCCGGCACGTGGATGCGCTCCATGCCGCGCCCGGTGATCTCCACCCCGTCCTTGCCCAGCGTGGTCACCCGCACCGCCACCCGGTCCAGCACCTGCGCGTCCGACAGCCCGGTCTTGCTCTCCAGCAGCGACTTCTCGTACTGGTTGGTGAGCAGGTAGCTGGCGCCGTCGATGAGCCGCAGCACCTCCTCGCCGGGCATTCGGGCCAGCTGCTGCGACGGGTCGGCGGCGAACCGGTAGCCCCGCTCGCGGCACTCGTCGGAGTGGCGGAGCATCGCCTCCGGGTCGTTCGCGCTGATCAGCACCAGGTCGAGGCCGCCTGCCCGGTCGGCCACCGGCAGCAGCTCGATGTTGCGGGCCTCGCTCATCGCGCCGGCGTAGAACGACGCGATCTGGCACAGCTGCTCGTCGGTGGTGCAGACGAACCGCGCGGTGTGCGCCACTTCGCTGACGTGCACCGACGCGCAGTCCACGCCGTGGCGCTCCAGCCAGGATCGGTAGTCGGCGAAGTCGGTGCCCACGGCGCCGACCAGGATCGGGCGCAGCCCCAGCTGGCCCATCCCGTAGGCGATGTTGGCCGCCACCCCGCCCCGCCGGACCACCAGGTCGTCGACCAGAAAGGAGAGCGAGACCTTGTCCAGCTGCTCGGCGATCAGCTGCTCACCGAACCGGCCGGGGAAGTGCATCAGGTGGTCGGTGGCGATCGAGCCGGTGACGGCGATCCTCATGTGGGCCTCGCTGCGGTCGACGACGGGTGCGCTGGATCAGCGTAACGGCAGGGCCGCCGTACCGCCGTACCCGCCTCGGCCCGGGCGCCTTAGTGGAAGGAGTCGCCGCAGGCGCACGACCCCTGCGCGTTGGGGTTGTCGATGGTGAAGCCCTGCGCGTCGATCCGGTCGGCGAAGTCGATCGTGGCGCCGGCCAGGTACGGGGCGCTCATCCGGTCCACCACGACCTGCACGCCGCCGAACTCGGAGACGATGTCGCCGTCCAGTGACCGCTCGTCGAAGAACAGCTGGTAGCGCAGGCCGGAGCAGCCGCCCGGCTGCACCGCCACCCGCAGCCGCAGGTCGTCGCGACCCTCCTGCTCCAGCAGGGCCTTGACCTTCTGCGCCGCGACGTCGGTCAGCACGACCGTGCTTGCGGCGGTGGCGTTGGTGCTCGTTGTCACGTTGGTGCTCCCTGGCGAGATGGCTAGCTCTCTTTGGCCAACGCTAGTCGGCCGGCGGACGATTCCCAAGTCGGGGCCGGCGCAGCGGCTTCATCGTCGGCGGCGGCGCGCGGGGCCGGGGCGGCCGGGCCGGTCAGGTGCGCGGCGAGCACGGCCCGCTGCACCGGCCGGGCCGCGGCGTGCCGCTGCCGGCCCAGGTCGGTGAGCCAGACCACGATGCCGCGCCGGTCGACGTCGCAGATGGTGCGGGTGACGAGGCCGTCCCGCTCCAGGCGGGAGACCAGTCGGGACAGCGCGCTCTGGCTCAGGTGCACCGCCTGGGCCAGGTCGTGCATGCGCACGCAGCCGCCGGCGTCGACGAGCCGGTCCAGCACCTCAAAGTCACTCATGCCCAGGCCGTGCTCGTGCAGCACCCGGTCCAGCTCACAGGCGACGGTCGCGTGCCGGGCGAGCAGATCGCGCCAGGCGGAGACCGCCTGCTGCTCAGCTTCCCACTCCGACATGCCGAGAAGTTTAACACATGCGGGCGCAAAGTTTGTTAGATCACATTTTGCTTGTGCATTCAATGTGCGTGCATCTATTTTACCGACCCATGGCATCTACCTCAGACGGTCTGGACCTCTCCTCGCAGGAGACGGCCTCTGCGCGGCAGCCGGCCGTCGCCTGGACCCCGGGGGTGTGGGGCACGCTGATCGTGCTGTGCGGCGCGCTGTTCCTGGACGGGCTGGATGTCTCGATGGTCGGTGTGGCCCTCCCGTCGCTGGAGGCGGACCTCGGCCTGTCCACCTCGGCCCTGCAATGGGTGGTCAGCGGATACGTGCTCGGGTACGGCGGGCTGCTGCTGCTCGGCGGCCGGACGACCGACCTGCTCGGCCGGCGGCGGGTGTTCCTGGTCGCGATCGGGGTGTTCGCGGTCGCCTCGCTGCTCGGTGGTGTGGTGAGCAACGGCACCGCGCTGATCGTCGCCCGGTTCGTCAAGGGCGCGGCGGCCGCGTTCACCGCACCGGCCGGCCTGTCCATCATCACCACCACGTTCCCTGAGGGACCGGCGCGCAACCGTGCGGTGAGCGTGTACTCCGCGACCGGCGCCAGCGGCTTCTCCCTGGGCCTGATCCTCGGCGGCCTGATGACCGAGGTCGGTTGGCGCTGGACGTTCCTGCTGCCGGCGCCGATCGCGGTGGTCGTCCTGCTCGCCGGCGGCCGGCTCATCCCCCGCGACCGGGATGCCGACCGGGTCAGCGGGCGCTACGACATCCTCGGGGCGCTGCTGAGCACCTCGGCGATGCTGCTGCTGGTGTACGCGATCGTCTCCGCGCCCGACGCCGGATGGGGCTCTGCCAGGACCCTCGTCGCCCTGGCGGTGGTGGTCGCGCTCGCCGCGGCGTTCGTCGTGGTCGAACGGCGCACCGCGCACCCGCTGGTCCGGCTGGGCGTGCTGCGCTCCTCGTCGCTGGTCCGGGCCAACGTCGCCGCGCTGACGGTGTTCGGCGCGTACGTCGGGTTCCAGTTCATCGGCACGCTGTACATGCAGAACCTGCTCGGCTGGTCACCGCTGGAGATGGCGCTGGCGTTCCTGCCCGGCGGCCTGATCGTCACCTTCGGCGGCCAGCGCACTGGCGGCCTGGTCAACCGGATCGGGTCGGCGCGGGTGCTGGTGCTCGGCGCGCTGGCGTTCGTGGCGGGCTACGCGTTGTTCCTGCGGATCGGGCCGGAACCGCACTACCTGTCCGAGATCCTGCCCAGCATCCTGCTGGTCGGCACCGGGTTCGCGCTCTCCTTCCCTGCGTTCAACATCCAGGCCACCGCCGGGGTGGCCGACCACGAGCAGGGGCTCGCCTCCGGCCTGGTGCAGACCTCGTTCCAGATCGGCGGCGCGGTCGGGCTGGCCGCGGTGACGGCGGTGGTGGCCGCGTACGGCGGGGCCACCGCGCAGACGCCCGAGGCGGTGCTGCACAGCTACTACCCGGCGCTCGCGGCGGTCACCGGGGTGGCCGTCGTCGGCCTGCTGGTCGCGTTGACCGGCAGCCACCGCCGGCACTGACCGCGGCAGGTCAGCTGCCCCACTGGCGGGCGACCCGGCCGGCGAGCTCCCGCAGGCCCTCGGCCGGCCGGGCCATCGCCTCCTCCTCGTCGCCGAAGTGGTCCACCAGCGAGTGCGCCTCGACGATCCCGGCGGCGGCCGACTCGCTGCGCTCCGCGGTGACCCGGCCGGCCAGCACCACACAGGGCAGGCCGCGGTCGCGGGCCGCGGCGGCGACCCCGGCCGCGACCTTCCCGCGCAGCGACTGCGCGTCGAACGACCCCTCCCCGGTGATCACCAGGTCGGCGGCGTCCAGCGCCGCGTCCAGGCCGCTGAGCCGGCGCACCAGGCCGATGCCGGACTCGCACCGCCCGCCGCAGGCCAGGATCGCCGCGCCGATACCGCCGGCCGCGCCGGCGCCGGGCAGCCCGGCCAGGCCGGGCGGACAGGTGGAAAGATCCTTCTCCAGCACGCCCGCGAAGCGGGCCAGGGCGGCGTCCAGCAACGCCACGTCCTCGCGGCTGGCGCCCTTCTGCGGTCCGAACACCGCGCTGGCGCCGTGCGGCCCGGTCAGCGGGCTGTCCACATCGGTCGCCGCGACCAGCTCGACCCCGCGCAGCCGGGGCACGCCGCCCAGCCCGGCGACCGCGATCAGCGCGGCGCCGCCGTACGGCAGGGCGTACCCGGCGGTGTCCAGCGGCGCGGCGCCGAGCGCGGCGAGCATCCCCGCGCCTGCGTCGTTGGTGGCCGAACCGCCCAGCCCGATCACCACCCGCCGGACGCCAGCCTCCACCGCCGCCGTGACCAGCACCCCCAACCCGTACGACGTGGTGGTCTTCGGGTCCCGCTCGCCGGGGGCCAGCAGGTGCAGGCCGCACGCCTGCGCGCTCTCCAGGTACCCGGTGTCGCCCGCGACGAGCACCTGCGCCGCCACCGGCCGGCCCATGGGGTCGACGGTCGGCACCGGCAGCCGCGTTCCGCCGAGCGCGGCGGCGAGCACGTCGACGAAGCCCGGACCGCCATCGGACAGCGGCCGCACCACCACCTGGTCGTCCGGGCGGGCCGCGCGCCAGCCCTCGGCCACCGCCTCGGCCGCCTCGACCGCGCTGAGCGTCCCGGCGAACTTGTCCGGGCATATGAGAACGCGCACAGCTGGGGAGTCTGCCAGGTCGCACGTGCGACCATGGACGTCGTGACGACTGCGACGGCTCTGTTGCTGCTCGGGCAAGGTAGCGACCCGGGCAGCGAGCGCGGGGTGGAGTGCCCGGGGACGCTGCCCGCCCCCAGTGACCCGAGCCTGGTGGCGCGGGCGGCCGCGGCCAAGGCTGCGCTCGGCGACCGGCTGTTCGTGCTGGGCCACCACTACCAGCGGGACGAGGTGATCCAGTTCGCCGACGTCACCGGCGACTCGTTCAAGCTGGCCCGCCTGGCGGCGGCCCGCCCGCAGGCGGAGTACATCGTCTTCTGCGGCGTGCACTTCATGGCGGAGAGCGCGGACATCCTCACCTCGGACAGCCAGCGGGTGATCCTGCCGGACCTGGCCGCGGGCTGCTCGATGGCGGACATGGCCGCCCTGTCCCAGGTGCTCAAGGCGTGGGACCTGTTCCAGGATCTGGGCATCGCCGCGGACACGGTCCCGGTCACCTACATGAACTCGTCGGCGGACATCAAGGCCTTCGTCGGCCGCCACGGCGGCGTGGTATGCACCTCGTCCAATGCCAAGCAGGCGCTGACCTGGGCCTTCACCCGGGGACAGCGGGTGCTGTTCCTGCCCGACCAGCACCTGGGCCGCAACACCGCCGTCCTGCAGATGGGCTACGACCTGGACGACTGCGTGCTCTACGACCCGCACAAGCCGGATGGCGGCCTGACCCCGCAGCAGCTGCGGGACGCGAAGATGATCCTGTGGCGCGGGCACTGCTCGGTGCACGGAAGGTTCACTCTCGACTGCGTCACCGAGGTCCGCCAGCGGGTGCCCGGCGTCAACGTCCTGGTGCACCCGGAGTGCCGGCACGAGGTGGTCACCGCCGCCGACTACGTCGGCTCCACCGAGTACATCATCAAGACCCTCGAATCGGCGCCGGCCGGCTCGGCGTGGGCGGTCGGCACTGAGCTCAACCTGGTGCGCCGGCTGGCCGCGACCCACCCGGACAAGCAGATCATGTTCCTGGACCGGACCGTCTGCTACTGCTCGACGATGAACCGGATCGACCTGCCGCACCTGGTCTGGGCGCTGGAGGAGCTGGTCGCCGGGCGGGTGGTGAACCAGATCGTGGTCGACCCGGAGACAGCGCGTTACGCGCGGGCCGCGCTCGACCAGATGCTCGCCCTGCCCTCTTCGTAGCGTCCCGGACACCATCGGTCGACGCCGCCTTATTAATGCCTTATGAGAGCGGCGGGTAGCCGGCGCTTTGGATCACCGAGCGCTATGCTGCGCGGGCGGTAACGGCGCTTCCAGATGCTTCCCTCAGGAACGGAGGCTCGATCTTGACCGGACACGGCCTGCCTGACGACGTTCTCCTGGTGCACGGCGGCACCCCACTGCACGGCACGATCCGGGTCAGAGGAGCCAAGAACCTCGTTTCCAAAGCGATGGTCGCAACGTTGCTGGGCGACGCGCCGAGCCGGCTGTACGACGTGCCGCACATCCGCGACGTCGAGGTGGTACGCGATCTGCTGGAGCTGCACGGGGTGCGGGTCGGCGAGGGCGCCGAGCCGAACGAGCTGGTCTTCGACCCGGCCAACGTGGAGAGCGCCAACGTCGACGAGATCAACGTGCACGCCGGCTCCAGCCGGATCCCGATCCTGTTCTGCGGGCCGCTGCTGCACCGGCTCGGCCATGCCTTCATCCCCGACCTGGGCGGCTGCCACATCGGCCCGCGGCCGATCGACTTCCACATCCAGGCGCTGCGCCAGTTCGGCGCGGTGGTGGACAAGACGCCGCAGGGCATGCACCTGACCGCGCCGAACGGCCTGCACGGCACCAAGCTGGAGCTGCCCTACCCGAGCGTCGGCGCGACGGAGCAGGTGCTGCTCACCGCGGTCCGCGCCGACGGGGTGACCGAGCTGCGCAACGCGGCCGTGGAGCCGGAGATCATCGACCTGATCTGCGTCCTGCAGAAGATGGGCGCGATCATCAAGGTGCACACCGACCGGGTGATCGAGATCGAGGGCGTGCCGCGGCTGGGCGGGTACTCGCACCGGCCGATCCCGGACCGGATCGAGGCGGCCAGCTGGGCCGCGGCCGCCCTGGCCACCGGCGGCGACGTCACCGTGCTCGGCGCCCGGCAGGTGGACATGATGACGTTCCTGAACGTGTTCCGTTCGGTCGGCGGCGAGTTCGACGTGCTCGACGGCCAGGGGATCCGGTTCTGGCACCCGGGCGGCGAGCTGCGCGCGGTGGCCCTGGAGACGGACGTGCACCCGGGGTTCATGACCGACTGGCAGCAGCCGCTGGTGGTCGCCCTCACCCAGGCCAGCGGGCTGTCCATCGTCCACGAGACGGTATACGAGCAGCGGCTGGGCTACACCCAGGCGCTCAACCAGATGGGGGCCACGATCCAGGTGTACCGGGACTGCCTGGGCGGCACCCCGTGCCGGTTCGGCCGGCGCAACTTCATGCACTCGGCGGTGATTGCCGGGCCGAGCAAGCTGCACGCTGCCGAGCTGGTCATCCCGGACCTGCGCGCCGGGTTCAGCCACCTGATCGCGGCGCTCGCCGCCGAGGGCGCCTCCCGGGTGTACGGGGTGAGCCTGATCAACCGCGGCTACGAGGAGTTCGAGGCGAAGCTGGCGGCGCTCGGGGCGCGCGCCGAGCGCCTGTAGCCGGGCGGGCCGGCCACCGGCACGGCGAGAGCCCAGCTGACCGACCCCGCGGAGTTTTGGCTACCCTTCAGGCGTGCCATCGCTGTTTCGTCGCAGACCCGCGGACCTGGTCGAGCCGGACACCGCCAACGCCGCAACCACAGCGGCCGAGCAGACCGAGCAGACGCCGCGGGCCCGCACGAAGCGCTACACCCCCAGCAAGCGTGAGCGGGGTGTGATCACCCCCAAGCGGTCCAGCGCGCAGCGCCGCCGGGTGCCCGAGCCGCCGCCCGCCAACCGGCGGGAGGCCGCGCGGCGGATGCGCGAGCGGCGGCGGGCGCAGCGTGCCGAGACGATGGAGGGCATGCGGCGCGGCGACGAGAGGTACCTGCTGCCCCGCGACCGCGGGCCGGAGCGGGCGCTGGTGCGCAACATCGTCGATTCCCGGCGCACCGCCGGCACCTGGTTCTTCGGCGGCGCGGTGCTGGTGCTGGTCGGGTCGTCGGTGGCCAACCCCCTGGTGCAGCTCGCCTCCAACCTGCTGTGGCTGCTGCTCGCGCTGGCCGTGGTGATCGACGCCGTGCTGATCTCCCGGCGGATCAAGAAGCTGGTGTTCCAGCGGTTCCCCAAGACCACGCAGAAGCCCCGCTCGCTCTACGCCTACGGGATCATGCGCTCGCTCATGTTCCGCCGGATGCGGGTGCCGAAGCCACAGGTGGACATCGGCGAAACGGTATGAGATTCACCGGGTTCCCGGACGAGGCGTTCGCGTTCTACGAGGGCCTCGAAGCGGACAACTCAAAGACCTACTGGACCGCCCACAAGCAGGTGTACGAGGAGTGCGTGCGGGCGCCGCTGCGTGCCCTGCTGGAGGAGCTGGCCGGGGCCTACCCGGAGCCGAAGATCTTCCGGCCGTACCGGGACGTGCGCTTCTCGCCGGACAAGTCGCCGTACAAGACCCATCAGGGCGCCTTCTGCGCGGTGGCCGAAGGGGTCGGGTTCTACCTCCAGATCGACGCGGACGGTCTGTACGTGGCCGGTGGCTTCCATGCGCACACCCGGGACCAGACCGCGCGCTACCGGGCTGCGGTGGACGCCGAGGCCACCGGCGCCCAGCTTGAGAAGATCATGAAGACGCTGGCCCGGCAGGGCTTCACGCCCGGCGGCGACATGGTCAAAACCCGCCCCCGCGGCTGCCCGGCGGATCATCCGCGGCTGGAGCTGATGCGGCACGAGTCGCTGACCGCCGGCCGGCGCCACCCGCCGACCGAGGCGCTGTCCACCCGGGCCGCCCTGGATTTGGTCCGCACGGACTGGCGGCGGCTGCGCCCCCTGGTCGACTGGGTGCTGGCCAACGTCGGCGCCTTCGAGATGGTCTGACCTCGGGCTGCACGGATGCTTCAGAAGTGCGCGGTCCCGGCGTGCAGGCGCAGACGGCCGCCGAGTCCGCGGCAGAAAGGCCTCGTCATCAGCGCCCCGCCGCGCCCCGAGCCGACCGGAGGCGGGACGTGGATGCCAGCCTGAAGGCCGACTGCGAGCGCTGTTTCGGGCTCTGCTGCGTCGCACCCGCCTTCGCCAGATCGGCCGACTTCGCCATCGACAAGCCGGCCGGGCGCGCCTGCCCCAACCTCGGCGCCGATTTCCGCTGCGGCATCCACAGCCGCCTCAGGCAAGAGGGCTTTGCCGGGTGCGTGGCCTTCGACTGCTTCGGCGCCGGGCAGAAGGTCTCCCAGGTCACCTTCGGCGGACGGGACTGGCGGCAGGACCCGCGGACCGCAGAGCAGATGTTCCAGGTGTTCCGCGTCATGCGCCAGCTTCACCAGCTGCTGTGGTACCTGACTCAGGCGCTGGCCTTGCGCCCGTCGCGTCCCCTGCGCGATGCGTTGGAGGAAACCGAACGCCTCACCCGCAGCGATCCGTCCGTACTGGTGCACTGTGACACGGCCGCCCACTGGCGCACCGTGAACGTCCTGCTGGAGCGCACCAGCGAGCTCCTCCGCGCCGCCTCGCCAGGCCCCGAGCACCGCGGCGCCGACCTCATCGGAGCCGACCTGCAGGGCGCGGACCTGCGCGGGGCCAACCTGAGAGGGTGCTACCTGATCGGGGCGAACCTTCGCGGCGCCGACCTGAGGATGGCCGACCTCATCGGAGCCGACCTGCGCGGCGCCGACCTGACCGGCGCGGACCTGACCGGGAGCCTGTTTCTCACCCAGCCGCAACTCGACGCGGCGAACGGCGATGCGAGCACCAGGTTGCCGTCGCTGCTGTCCCGCCCGGCCCACTGGCCCGACCGGGTCCTGAATGGCCGGGCCCGCGACGGCCGGGGCACGGCAGGCCGGGTCAGGGCAGGCCGGCGAGGCGGAGCGGGGGGGGGGGTGGCCCCCCCCCCCCCCCCCCCCCCCAGGGGCGGGCCCCCCCCCCCGGCC
>JADGHA010000403.1 GCA_019689695.1 Micromonosporaceae bacterium
TGTGTACCCCGATAAACGGGATATGTCCCGATATTTCGGGGTGCACAACTGCAAGATCGCGGGGGTTGTTGCGGGGGGCTAGGCGGCGTCGAGCAGGAGGGCGGCGCGGATCAGACCGAGGTGGCTGTACGCCTGCGGGTGGTTGCCCAGGCCCCGCTCGGCGAGCGGGTCGTACTGCTCGGGCAGCAGCCCGGTCGGGCCGGCCGTTTTCCGCATCTGCTCGAACAGCTCCTCCGCGTCACCGCGCCGGCCGGTGCGCAGGTACGCCTCGATGAGCCAGGCGGTGCACAGGTGGAAGCCGCCCTCGCGGCCGGGCAACCCGTCGTCCCAGTGGTACCGGTAGACGACCGGACCGGAGCGCAGCTCCGCCTCGACCCTCAGTACGGTGGCGAGGAACCTCGGGTCGTCGTCGGGCAGCAGGCCGGACAGGCCGACCCACAGCGACGCAGCGTCCATCTCGGACTCGCCATAGGCCACTGTGTACGCGCCAACCCCGTCGTGCCAGCCGTACTCCAGGACGTTGGCGCCGATCCGGTCGCGCAGCTGCACCCACTCCGGCGGCTCACCCCGACCGTGCTTGCCCGAGACGTACAGCGCCCGGTCGACGGTGAGCCAGCACATCACCTTGGAGTACACGTGGTGGCGGGGCGGCAGCCGGTCCTCCCAGATCCCGTGGTCCGGCTCGTGCCAGCGGCGCTCCACCGCCTGCACCATCGCCTCGATGACCCGCCACTCCTCCTCGCGCACCGAGCCGCGGGCATCGGTGACCGCCGCGAGCAGGTCCGCGACCGGGCCGAACACGTCCAGCTGCAGCTGCCGGTTGGCCGCGTTGCCGACCCGTACCGGCCGGGATCCGGCGTAGCCGGGAAGCGTGTCGATGACCGCCTCCGGGCCCAGCTCCTCACCGTTCAATGTGTACAGCGGGTGCAGCCACTCAGGGTGCCCGCCGGTGCGCTCCACCACGGTGTCCACCCAACGCAGGAACGCCTCCGCCTCGTCCAGCGATCCGACGTCCACCAGCGCCCGGGCGGTCATCGCCCCGTCGCGCAGCCAGCAGTACCGGTAGTCCCAGTTGCGCACGCCGCCCAGCTCCTCCGGCAGCGAGCTGGTCGCGGCGGCCAGGATGCCGCCGGTCGGCGCGTGGCACAGCCCACGCAGGGTCAGCGCGCTGCGCAGCACCTGGTCCCGGGCGAGCCGCGGCAGGCGCAGCTTGGCGCTCCAGTCCTGCCACGGCTGCTCGGCCGCCGCCTGCCGCTGACCCACGGGCAGCGCGGACGGCTCGATGCTGTCCGTGCCGAAGCGCAGCTCCAGGGTCAGCGAGCCGCCGAGCGCGGCCAGGTCGACCTCCGCGCGGGCGGTCTCCTGGCTGCCGTCAGAGACGATGTCCCACTCCACACCGGGGGCGAGGAGCGCGATCGGCTCGTTCGCGCCGAGCACCAGCACGCCGTCCCCGAGCGGCTGCAGCCGGATCGACACCTGGCCGAACTCGGGCCGTGGGGCGAACTCCAGCCGGGCCCGGGCCGTGCCGGTGAGCACGCGCACCAGGGTGGACCGGTCGGTGGTCGGGTCCGCCGGCGGCTCCAGCCAGTCCGTCACGGTCAGCCCGGACCAGCGGGTCTCCACGGTCATCGTGCCCGGCCGGTACCGCTGGCCCAGCGGCAGCCGCCCTGGGCGTTCCCCACCCGCCTGCGCGCCCGGCCCGTTCCCGGCCGGGCTGACCGAGAAGTGCCCGGCCGGTGCGCCGCCGAGCAGGTCCGCGAAGATCGCCGAGGAGTCCGGCCAGGGCTGGCACAGCCAGGTGACCCGCGCGTCCGGCGTGACCAGCGCGACGGTGTGCCCGTCGGAGAGCATCGAGTGCCGCTCGATCGGCACCGCGCGCTCGCCGAACAGCCAGTGGCGGCGGGTCTCCAGCAGCAGCGCGAGCGCGCGTACCGCCTCGATCGGCTCGGCGACCCGGTACTGCGCGGCGGTCTCACCCGGGCCGACCTTGATCCCCACGTCCGGGCCGTGCAGCACCTTGAACGCGTTCTCGTCGGTGACGTCATCGCCCATGAACAGCACTGCGCTGGCGGACTGCTGGGTGCGTAGCGCGTCCACCGCGGTGCCCTTGTTCTTGTTCGTGATCACGGCCAGCTCGATCACCTCTTTGCCCTGGGTGACCGTCACGTCCGGCCAGGTCGCCGGGCCGGACCGGATGGCCTCGATGACCGAGAAGGCGACGTCCCGCGGCGCGGACCGGGTGTGCACCGCGATGCTGGCCGGCTTGGCCTCCAGGCGTACGCCGAACTTGTTCCTGGTGATGGCCCGCAACTCGGCCAGCAGCCGGCCGTGCAGCTCGACCAGGGACTCGTCGAGGCTCTCCACGAACCCCACGTCGAACTCCGAGCCGTGGCTGCCGACCAGGTGTACCTCACTGGGCAGCCGGGACAGCGTGGCCAGGTCGCGCAGGGCCCGGCCGGAGACCACCGCGACGGTGGTCTGCGGCAGCGCGGCGAGCGCCCGGATCGCGGCCACCGCCTCCGGTAACGGCACGGCCTTGTTCGGGTCCTCCACGATCGGCGCCAGAACGCCGTCGTAGTCGGTGGCGACCAGCAACTGCGGCACGCGCGCGATCCGCCCGATCGCGGCGCGCAGGGCCGGGTCGAGCTGGTTGGTCAACTGACCGCCTCCGGCACGCCGAGCGCGGTCAGGAACGACTTCGCCCAGTGCCGCACGTCGTGCGTGCGCAGGTGGCGCTGCATGATGCGCATCCGCCGGGCGGCCTCGGCCTGATCGACCTCCACCGCGCGCAGCAGCGCGTCCTTGACGCCGTCCGGGTCGTACGGGTTGCACAGAAACGCCTGGCGCAGCTCGGCCGCTGCACCGGCGAACTCACTCAGGACCAACGCTCCGCCGCTGTCTCCGCGCGCGGCGACGTACTCCTTGGCCACCAGGTTCATACCGTCTCGCAGGGGGGTCACCATCATGACGTCCGCCGCGCGGTAGAGCGCGGCGAGCTCACTGCGACTGTACGACTGGTGCAGATAGTGGACCGCGGGGACGCCCACCCGGCCGAACTCGCCGTTGATGCGCCCGACCTCGCGCTCCACCTTGACCCGGAGGGCCTGGTAGTGCTCCACCCGTTCCCGGCTGGGCGTGGCCACCTGGACCATCACCGTCTCCGGGACGGAGAGCTTCCCTTCGGAGAGCAGCTCCCGGAACGCCTTCAGGCGTAGCTCGATGCCCTTGGTGTAGTCGAGCCGGTCCACGCCGAGCAGGATCGTCTTCGGGTCGCCCAGCTCGGCCCGGATCTGCTTGGCCCGGGCCTGCACGGCGGGGCTGGCCGCCATCGTCTCCATCTCCCGCGCGTCGATGGAGATCGGGAAGGCGCCGGCCTTGACCGGCCGGCCGTCCACGTCGATCGTGGTGCCCTCGTACCGCAGGCCGAGCAGGTGGCGGGCGAGCCGGACGAAGTTCTGCGCGGCCAGCCGCTGCTGGAAGCCGACCAGGTCGGCGCCGAGCAGGCCGCGCAGCACCTCGGCGCGCAAGGGCATCTGCATGAACAGCTCGATCGGCGGGAACGGGATGTGCAGGAAGAAGCCGATGCGCAGGTCCGGCCGGCGCTCCCGGAGCATCGCCGGCACCAGCTGCAGCTGGTAGTCCTGCACCCAGACGGTGGCGCCGGGCGCCGCCACCTCGGCGGCCGCGTCGGCGAACCGGGCGTTGACCGTGCGGTACGCCTCGCGCCAGCGCCGCTTGTACACCGGTGTCTCGACCGCGTCGTGGTACAGCGGCCAGATGCAGGCGTTGGACTGGCCCTCGTAGTAGCGCTCCAGGTCGACGGCGCTCAGCGGCACCGGGTGCAGCCGGATGCCGTCCATCTCGAACGGCGCGGGCGCGTCG
>JADGHA010000404.1 GCA_019689695.1 Micromonosporaceae bacterium
GTGGAGGTCTGCCGGGCGCACGAGGTCCCGGTGCTGTCCCGGGGCGGTGGGACCAGCCTGGGCGGCCAGTGCTGCAACGCCGCGGTGGTGATGGACTTCTCCAAGTACCTCAACCGGGTGGAGGCGATCGACCCGGACAGCCGGACCGTCATCGCGCAGCCCGGCATCGTGCGGGACGAGCTGAACGCGCAGACCAAGCGATTTGGTGGGCTGGTGTTCGGACCGAAGCCGGCAACCCACAACCACTGCACGATCGGCGGCATGATCGGCAACAACTCGTGCGGCTCGACCGCCCAGTGGAGCGGCACGACGGCGGCGAACGTGCGCCGGCTGGAGGTGCTCACCTACGACGGCACGCGGATGTGGGTCGGCCCGACCTCGGTCGAGGAGTACGACCGCAGCCAGCGCGCCGGCGGCCGGATCGCCGACATCTACCGCCGGGTGCGCCAGCTGCGCGACCGGTACGCCGACTGCATCCGGGCCTTCCCCGACCTGCCCCGGCGCATCTCCGGGTACAACCTGCCACCGCTGCTGCCCGAGAACGGCTTCCAGCTCGCCCAGGCGCTGGTCGGCAGCGAGTCCACCTGCGTGACGGTGCTGCGCGCCGAGCTGGCGCTGCTGCCCGAGCCACCGGTCAAGGCGATGGTGCTCCTGGGCTACCCCGATCTGGCCCGCGCAGCCGAGGTGGTACCGGAGATCAACCGGCTGCAGCCGTACATCCTCGAAGGGCTGGACGACAAGCTCATCCAGTACGAAAAGCGCCGGCACATGCACGCCGAGGCGCTGCACCTGCTGCCGGAGGGGCATGCGTGGCTGATGGTGCAGTTCGGCGCCGACGACGCCGCCTCGGCGCGGGACAAGGTGGACCAGCTGTGCCGCTTGGTCGGGTCGGGCCCGCGAATCAAGACCTTCGACGACCCACAGCACGAAGAACAGATCATGGCGGTCCGCGAGGCGGCGCTGGGCGCCACCGCCCGGGTGCCCGGGATGGCCGACACCTGGCCCGGCTGGGAGGACTCCGCCGTGCCGCCGCACCGGCTGGCCGACTACCTGCGCGAGCTGTCCGCCCTGCTGGACGAGTTCGGCTATGGCGCGACGAGCCTTTACGGGCACTTCGGCCACGGCTGCGTGCACTGCAGCATCCCGTTCGACCTGACCAGCACAGCCGGGGTGGCCGCGTTCCGGCGGTTCGTCGAGCGCGCCGCCGAACTCGTCGTCGCGCACGGGGGGTCGCTGTCTGGTGAGCACGGCGACGGCCAGGCCCGCGGCGAGCTGCTGACCACCATGTACGGTGCGGAGGGGGTGCGGGCGTTCGAGGAGTTCAAGGCGATCTTCGACCCCGACAACCGGATGAATCCCGGCAAGGTGGTGCACGCCAACCGGCTCGACGGCCAGCTGCGCCTCGGCGCCGGCTACGCCCCGGCGGAGCCGGACACGTACTTCCACTACCCCACCGACGAGCACAGCTTCGCCCGCGCCGCCAACCGCTGCGTCGGCGTCGGCAAGTGCCGGCGCGCGGGCGAAGGCGTCATGTGCCCGAGCTACATGGTCACCCGGGAGGAGGAGCACTCCACCCGCGGCCGAGCCCGGCTGCTGTTCGAGATGCTGCAGGGCGACCCGCTCGGCAAGGGCTGGCGTAGCCCGGCCGTGGCCGAGGCGCTGGACCTGTGCCTGGCCTGCAAGGGCTGCCGGCGGGACTGCCCGGTCAATGTGGACATGGCCACGTACAAGGCCGAGTTCATGTCCCACTACTTCGCCGGGCGGCTACGCCCGCGCGACCACTACTCGCTCGGCTGGCTGCCCGCCGCCGCGCCGCTCGCGTCCTACGTGCCGGGCACGGCCAACGCGCTGGCCCGTCTCCCGCTCGCCAAGCGCCTGGCTGGCATCGATCCGAAACGGGATACCCCGCGCTTCGCGCGGGCCCGGTTCCTCCCGTGGTTCCACCGGCGCCAGCCGACCGGAGTGGGCGACAAGGGTCCGGTGGTGCTGTGGCCGGACACCTTCACCACTTACTTCGCCCCGCAGATCGCCGCCGCCGCGGTCGGTGTGCTGGAGGCCGCCGGGTTCACCGTCCACATGCCACGCGCCCGGCTGTGCTGCGGGTTGACCTGGATCTCCACGGGGCAGCTCGGCGTCGCGCGCCGGGTGCTGCGGCGAACGGTCCGCCACCTGACGCCCCTGCTGCGCGACGGAACGCCGATGGTGGGGCTGGAACCGAGCTGCACCGCCGTCTTCCGCGCCGACGCGGCCGAGTTGCTCGGCGAATCCGAGGACCTGCAACGCCTGCAGCGGCAGACGCACACGCTCGCCGAGCTGCTCACCGACCGGGCGCCGGACATGCTGCCCCGCCTGGCCGAGCCGGTGAAGGCGCTGGTGCAGACCCACTGCCACCACCACGCCATCATGGGCTTCGCCGCCGACCAGGAGGTGATGCAGCGGATCGGGCTGCAGGCAGAAATCCTCGACTCCGGCTGCTGCGGGCTGGCCGGCAACTTCGGCATGACACCGGCGCACCGGGATGTCTCGCTCGCCTGCGCCGAGCGGGTGCTGCTGCCCGCCATCCGAAACGCCGAGCCGGGCACGCTGGTGCTCGCCGATGGCTTCTCCTGCCGTACGCAGATCGACCAGGCGCGTACCGGCCACCGCCCGCTGCACCTGGCTGAGGTCCTCAACCGCGCGCTGCGTTACCAGCCCTTGCCGTAGCGCGCCGCCGCCGTGGACTGCGGGCGCTGCCGGTGAACACATGACCGGCTCAGGCCGGTCCTTGACGGGCATCCGATCCCGCCGGCGCACCCGAGCGGCGAACGGTGATGGGGAAGTCGACCCACCGGAACGGGTTCGGCAGGCCGTGTTCGGCCGCACGCGCCGGATCGTCCACAGTGGCGAAGTCGTGGACCAGGCTCTCCTTGACGCCGAAGACCGCGTCGGAGTCCAGGTACGGCGAACCGGCCACGAACAGGTGGGTGGTCAGGGTACGGATGCCGGGTGCGCGGACCTGGAGGTGAATGTGCGCGGCCCGGTAGGGATGGCGGCCAGTGATCTTGAGCAGCCGCCCGACTGGACCATCGGTCGGGATCGGGTAGTACCGCGGCACGATCGACCGGAACCAGAACCGGCCGTCCCCGTCGGCGGTGAACAGCCCGCGCAGGTTGCGGTCCGGGACCTCGCCCGGCCGCTGGACATCGTAGAACCCGTCGGCGTCGGCCTGCCAGACATCGACGCTGGCGCCGGCGACCGGCCGCCCGTCCTCGTCCATCACCCGGCCGGTGACCAGGCACGGCTCGCCCGAGCCCCGCTCGTCGATGGTGTCGCCGAGCCGGCGGGGTGGCGAGGCCACCACGTGGAAGGGCCCTTCGACCGTCGACTCGGTCAGCCCGCCGCCGGCGGGATTGGCCAGCGTCTCGACCAGCATGGAGACGCCGAGCACGTCGGAGAGCAGGATGAACTCCTGCCGGGTGTCGGTGCATTTCTGGCCGGTCTCGGTGAGGAAGCGGATGCCCTGCTCCCACTCCTCCACGGTGAGCCCGACGTCCTTGACGAACGCGTGCACGTGCCGCACCAGCGAGGTGAGGATCTCGCGGAGCCGCTCGTCGGGCGTACCAGAGAAGCTATCTGCGACGATCTGCGCGGAGCGTTGCGCGTCGAACGACATAGCGGGAGCCTGATCTGCCATCACTCCTCCTCGACCTCTGCCCAGTTGCCGGCCGCGCTTCGCCTCGTCGAGCTGCCGCGCCTCGGCGAGCCCAGTGTTGCTCAGCAAGCCGGTGTGCACCACGGTGGAGTGGAGGTCTGGGAACTCAGGAAGCGGTCGGGGCAAGGGGTGGGGGGGGGTGGCGCCCCCCCCCCCGAGGGGGCGGGGGGGGGGGTGGGGGGGGGG
>JADGHA010000405.1 GCA_019689695.1 Micromonosporaceae bacterium
CCACCCGCCTTCGCCGCCCGCCCGAACCGATCCGGCCGGGTTCCCTCGGGATAACGTGCCATGAGCGGCCGCCGGATCAACCGCGCAGGTGGTCGAGGACGAACCGCGGCCGGTCGGTGATGATGGCGTCCACCCCCAGCCGGCAGACCAGTTCCAGGTCGTCCGGCTCGTTGACCGTCCAGACGTACACGTCGTTGCCGGCTGCGCGCAGCGTCTCCACCACGGCCGGCCGGCGGCGCAGCAGGCCGATGCCCGGCCCGGCGACCCGGGTGCCGAACGGCAGCCGGCCCAGCCTCAGCGCGGGCGGCAGCAGCTCCAGCAGCAGTACCGTGGGCAGGCCCGGGGCCAGCTCGCGGATGCGCCGCAGGGCCAGCGGCGAGAACGACATCACCGAGACGCGCACCGGGTCGGCCGGGCCGGGGTCGGCGAGGCCGTGCCGGTCGAGCAGGGCGAGCAGGCGGCGCTCCACGTCGCCGCCGTACCGGGTGGGGTGCTTCGTCTCCACCAGCAGGCGGACCGGCTGGCCGGCGGCGCAGACCGCGGTGAGCAGCCGGTCGAGGGTGAGCAGCCGGCCGCGGTCCGGCTCGGCCTGCTCCTCTGACGGAGGTTGCGACCCGGGACGGGCCGGAGGTGTTCCGGGTGAGACCCAGCCGGCGTCGTCCGCGTCGTCGGTCAGCTCCGTCCGTCCGGCTCGGGCGCCGGGGAGCGTGGGATGCCAGGAGCCGAAGTCGAGCTGGCTCAGCTCGGCCAGCGTGCTGCGGCTGACCAGCCCGCGCCCGTTGCTGGTGCGCTCCAGCCGCCGGTCATGCAGGCAGACCAGATGCCCGTCCCGGGTCAGCCGGACGTCGCACTCCAGGCCGTCCGCGCCCTCGGCCAGTGCCCGCAGGTACGCGGCGAGGGTGTGCTCCGGCTCGGCCGCCGAGGAGCCACGGTGGGCGAAGACGAGCGGGGTTGACACCGCGGCGGCTACAGAACGCGGGGCGGCTGGCCGTCTTCGCTGACCAGGGGGCGCCCACGCGCGGCCCACTGGTGCATCCCGCCGTCCAGGTTGCGTACGTTGTCCCAGCCGTTGTTCATCAGGTACGCCACCACCTGGCTGGACCGCCCGCCGGACCGGCAGACCACGACCACGTCGGCGTCAGTCGGCACCTCGCCCATCCGCGCGGGAATCTCCATCATCGGCAGGTGGTACGCGCCGGGCGCGTGCCCGGCCGCCCACTCGTCGTCCTCCCGGACGTCGATCAGGTACGCGTCCTCGCCCACCTGGTCGGCGCTCACCGCGGGGACCTGCTGTCCAAACACGAATCAAGCCTACGGCGGCCAGGTCAGCTCGACTTGGCAACCCAGTCACTATGAGAGAGCACGAACTCAGCGAGGGTGTCGTTCTTCGCCGCGGCGAACATCTGCATGCTCTCCTCGGTCAGCGCCTCAGTGGACTCACCCGCGATCTTCGCGGAGTTGAACTTCCCGCCGTTGGTGCGCAGCATCACCAGGTCGTTGGCGGCCACCCCTTTGAGGGTGAAGATGAAGTCGGCCAGGTCCACCCCACCGGTGTCCAGCGTGAGCGCCTTGCCGGCGGCCCGGATCACCTTGTCCAGCTTGATCGGGTTGGTCACCACACCCTTGCTCATCATGCCCTTGACCATCGCCTTGACCAGCTGTTGCTGGTGGCGCTGCCGGTCGTAGTCGCCGCCGGGCAGCCCGTACCGCTGTCGGGAGTAGTCCAGCGCCTGCCACCCGGCCATGTGGCGGCAGCCGACCTGGTAGGTGATGGGCTCGCCGCCGCCGTGCTTGCGCGCCTCCGCCAGCCACATCGGCTTGCCGTTGACCAGCCGCATGTGTTTCGAGGTCACCTTGTGGTCCACGCACATGTCCACGCCGCCGATCGCGTCGATCACGCGCCTGAACCCGTTGAAGTCGATGATCGCCGCGCCGTTGAAGGTGATGCCGGTGAGCCGCTTGATGGTGAGCGCGACCAGCTCGGCGCCACCGGCGCGCCCGGCCCCGTTGCGGGAGCCGAAGAAGAACGCCTCGGTGATCTTCGCGTGGCCGCCCTGGTAGCCACTCTTCTTGAACGGCGGCACCTCAACCCAGGTGTCCCTGGGCACGGAGAGCAGGTACGCCTGGTCGTGTGTGGACGGCACGTGAGCGATCATGATGGTGTCGGACCGGGTGTTGCCCGGGTCGCGGGCCCGCTCGTCGATGCCGAGCAGCAGAAAGTTCAGCGGCCCTTCCAGCTCCTTGCCGGCCGGCTTGGTGGAGCCCGCGCTGCCGAGCAGGTTCTGCTGGGTTACCGCACCGGTGTACCGGGCGAGAAGCGCCTTGCCACCGACGATCCCGATGCCGCTGAGCATCATCAACACGGCGCCGAAGACGACGACCAGCCGCGCCCACAGTGGATCGCGGCGCCGGCGTTTGCGGCCGGTGGCGCTGCTCGTGTTCGGGCGTCCCTGGTTCGCCATGGGACTGAACGCGGCGTTCCCATCCATCCGTGCGCGACCGTGGGCCTGCGCCTGCATCGGGTCTCCTTGATCAAACGGGGCGAGACCACTTTACGGATGCATGGACGTTCCCGGTAGTTTGCCTTCTTGTCAAGTTCACGAATCGATCACTGATCAGCCGGACGACGCGACGAACTGCTGGTGGCTGAGCAGGAACTCGGCCAGCTTGCCCTCGCGTACCGCGGTGAGCATCTCCATCGACTCAGGGGAGAGTTGCTCGTAGTCGATGCCGTCTATCCGCAGTGGGTGGACCTTGCCGGCGTTGGTCTTGATCGTGACGAGGTCGCCCGCGCGGATGCCCCTGAGCGTGAAGATGAAGTCCTCGATCGGCACGCCCTGGGTGTCCAGGACGAACGCCTTGCCGGCCGACTTGATCACGTGGCTCAGCCGGATCGGGTTGGTCAGCATGCCCTTGCTCGTGGCCTCCTTGAGGATCGCCTTGATCAGCTGTTGCTGGTGGCGCTGCCGGTCGTAGTCGCCGTTGGGCAGCCCTTTGCGGATCCGGGCGTAGTCCAACGCCAGCGGGCCCGGCATGCGTCGGCACCCGGGTTCGTGCACGTACGGGTGCTCGTCGGCCCGCAGGCCCTGGATGCCATCGGTGTCGCTGTACCAGATCTTCCGGAGGTGGCCCTTGCTGTCCTCGGCCAGGTGGATTGAGGTGGCCCGTTGATCGACGCAGATGGTCACCCCGCCGAGTTCCTGCAGCACCGCCTCGAAGCCGGCGAAGTCGATGATCGCCGCGCCGTTGAAGGTGATGCCGGTGATCCCGTTGAGGGTCCGGGCGAGCAGGTCTACGCCGCGGGCCCGCTTCTCCAGTTCGGTTCCGCCGCCCCGGTAGCCGGCCGAGAACGCCGAATTGATCTTGTTGGTGTCGCCGGGGAACCCGTTCTTCCCGTACGCCGGAATGCGTACCCGCCAGTCGCGCGGGATGGAGACCAGGTACGCCTGGTCGTGGCTGGCCGGCACGTGCAGGATCACGATCGTGTCGGAGAGCACCGCGGTCTGCGCGCTGGTGCCCGGACGCTCGTCGATGCCGACCAGCAGCATGTTGATCGGTCCGTCGATGTCGTTGCCGCCCGGCTGCGAGCCGGCGCCGGCTTCGTCGATCAACCGGGTCTGGGTCACCGACGAGGTGGCCTCGCTGACCAGCACCCGGATGCCCAGGATGGTCCCGCCGCTGAACAACATGAGCAGAGCACCGACGACGAGGGCGATCCGGGCCCAGAGCGGGGCGCGACGACGCGGCTTGCCCACGGAAGCGGAGGTGTGCCGGCCGGTGGCCGCGGAGGCGGGCCGGCCGGCGGGCCGCGGGGGCCCCCCCGCCCGCGCCCCGGCCGGGCGCGCGGGTGGCC
>JADGHA010000406.1 GCA_019689695.1 Micromonosporaceae bacterium
CCGCCAGGTCGGGGTGAACGCCGTCGACCTGGCGGTCCCGCGCGGGTCGGTCTACGGCTTCCTCGGGCCCAACGGCTCCGGCAAGACCACGACGATCCGCATGCTGCTCGGCCTGATCCGCCCGACCGCCGGCCGGCACGCGCTGCTCGGCCAGCCCATGCCGCAGGCGGCCGGGCAGGTGCTGCCGCTGGTCGGTGCCCTGGTCGAGGGTCCGGCGTTCCACCCGTACCTGTCCGGCAGGGACAACCTGCGGCGGCTGGACGCGGCCGACGGCACCACCGACCCGGCCACCGCGCCGGCCCGCATCCAGGCGGCGCTGGACCGGGTCGGCCTGACCGCCGCGGCCGGGAAGCGGTACCGCGCCTACTCGCTGGGCATGCGACAGCGCCTCGCCCTGGCCGCGGCCATGCTCTCCCCGCGTGAGCTGCTCGTCCTCGACGAGCCCACCAACGGCCTCGACCCGCAGGGCACCCGCGAGGTGCGGTCGCTGATCACCGCGCTCGCCGCCGAGGGCACGACGATCATGCTCTCCACCCACCTGCTGTCCGAAGTGGAGCAGATCTGCACGCACGTGGGCGTGATGCACCGGGGCAACCTGGTGGCGCAGGAGCCGCTGGCGCAACTGCGGGCTGCGGCGGCCCCGCGGGCCCGGGTCGAGACCGACCGCCCCGCGGACGCCGCTCGCGTACTGCGGGAGCTCGGACTGTCCGATGTAGATGCCACTGCCGGCGGCGTCAGTGGCGTGCTCGGCGGGGTGGCGCCGGAGAAGGTGGTCGCCGCGCTGGTGCATGACGGGGTGCCGGTGCGCGGCTTCGGCGTGGTGGCGCCGGACCTGGAGGAGCTGTTCGTCTCACTCACCGGGGAGGGCTTCGATGTCAGTGGCTGAGGTCGGGCTGCCCGCCGCGCCCCGCGTCCGCCCGCGGCGGCTGGTCAGCACCCGCCTGCTGCGCTCCGAACTGTGGCTGATCTTCGGCCGCCGGCGTAACCAGGCCGGCATGGCGGTGCTCGCCGCGTTGCCGGTGGTCATCGCGGTCGCCGTCAAGGTCTCGAACCCGACGCCGCAGAGCGCCGCCGCAGGGCCGGACTTCTTCGGCTCCATCGTCGGCAACGGCTTCTTCGTCGCGCTCGCCGCGCTCACCGCCGAGCTGCCGCTGTTCCTGCCGCTCGCGGTCGCGGCGATCTCGTCGGACACCATCGCCGGCGAGGCGAACCTCGGCACGCTGCGCTACCTGCTGACCGTGCCGGTGCACCGGACCCGGATGCTCGCCGTCAAGTACGCCGCGGTGGTCATCTTCGCGTTCGCCGCCACGCTGCTGGTGGCCGTGGTCGGGCTGGGGATCGGATTGGCGCTGTTCGGCAGCGGCCCGGTGACCCTGCTCTCCGGCACCCAGGTGGGGCTGGGGTCGGCACTGGTCCGGCTGCTGGCGATCTGCGCGTACATCGGGATCGGGCTGTGTGCGCTCGGTGCGGTCGGCATGTTCGTCTCCACGCTGACCGAGCAGCCGATCGGCGGCACGATCGCGGTGGTCATGCTCAATGTGATCAGCTTCATCCTGGACAGCATCCCGCAGGTCGACTGGCTGCACCCGTACCTGCTGACGCACTGGTGGACATCCTTCGGCGACCTGCTGCGCGACCCGGTGGCGACCCACGACATCCGGCGTGGCCTGCTCTCCGCGGCGGCGTACGCGGTGATCTTCTGGACCGCCGCCTGGGCCCGTTTCAGCTCCCGCGACGTCACCAGCTGACCCCGCCGCCCCATTTCCCCGCGATCTTGCAGTTGTGTACCCCGCAATAACATGACATGTCGTTTTTATCGGGGGGCATAACTGCAAGATCGCGGGGGTATTGACAGACCTTTTCGCATGGACTAGGCCGCGGCCACAATTGTCGGTAGCCTTATTCACTCCGTAATCGTGGCTTCACTTGGCGTCGGTATGAACACAGAGATGCGCCGCAACTCGATCGTCGTAGTTGCCAACCGCCTACCGATTGACGAGACCGTCGCCCCCGACGGCGTACGCGAATGGCGGCGCAGCCCGGGCGGACTGGTCAGCGCCCTGCATCCGATCCTGCGCGAGGTACGGGCGACCTGGATCGGCTGGGCCGGCGGCACCGGGCGGGCGCCCGAGCTGCCGGACGTGGACGGCGTGGCGCTGCGCGCCGTCCCGCTGTCCACCAAGGAGTTCCACCAGTACTACGAGGGCTTCGCCAACTCGACATTGTGGCCGCTGTACCACGATGCAGTCGAGCAGCCGGTGCACCACCGGCGCTGGTGGGAGGCGTACCAGCGAATCAACCGCCGGTTCGCCGAGATGACGGCCGAGGTCGCCGAGCGGGAGGCGTTGGTCTGGGTCCACGACTACCACCTGCAGCTGATGCCGGCGATGCTGCGCGCGCTGCGGCCGGACGTGCGGATCGGCTTCTTCCTGCACATCCCGTTCCCGCCGGCCGAGCTGTTCATGCAGCTGCCCCGGCGGGCCGAGCTGCTGCGCGGGCTGCTCGGCGCGGACCTGGTGGGCTTCCAGGGCCGTTACGGCGCGCAGAACTTCACCCAGCTCGCCAACCGGCTACTCGGCGCCCAGTCGCGCTACCCGGAGATCGTGTTCGAGGGCCGGGTGGTGCGCACCGGCGCCTTCCCGATCTCCATCGACACGGCGGCGATGGAGGAGCTGGCCAGCCGCCCGGAGGTGGTCCGGCGGGCGGCGCAGATCCGGGCGGACCTCGGCGGACCGGAGAACGTGATCCTCGGCGTGGACCGGTTGGACTACACCAAGGGCATCGAGCACCGGCTCACGGCGTACCGGGAGCTGCTCGCCGACCACACGCTGAAGGTGCCCAACACGGTGATGGTCCAGGTCGCGGTGCCCAGCCGGGAGCGCATCGAGCATTACCGGATCCTGCGTGACCGGGTGGAGCGCGAGGTCGGCCGGATCAACGGCGAGTTCGGCCGGGTGGGCGTGCCGGCCGTGCACTACCTCAACCAGAACTTCGACCGGGCCGAGCTCGCCGCCTTGTACCGGGCCGCCGATGTCATGGTGGTCACCCCGCTGCGTGACGGCATGAACCTGGTCGCGAAGGAGTACGTAGCGTCCCGGGTGGACGGTGGGGGCCGGCTCGTACTGAGCGAGTTCACCGGCGCGGCCGCCGAGCTGCGCCAGGCGTTCCTGGTGAACCCGCACGACCTGGAAGGGCTCAAAGAGGGGCTGCTGCGCGCCCTGGACGCGGACCCGGCGGACGCGAGCCGACGGATCCGCGCCATGCGCCGGTACCTGCGGGCGCACGACGTGCGTGCCTGGGCACGCTCCTACCTGACCGCCCTGGACGACAGCGGGGCCCTGGCCGCCGCGCTGAACAACGGCTGAGCAAACACGCCCTGCGCAGCGTCTAATTAGGATCGCGATCGGCCGATCGCGTGGCCCTGGCTACGCAGCCGTCGGGCCCACCCGTTGGCGGTGTGCCGGGGCACCCCGTAGTGCTCGGCCAGTTTGGTGATGCTGCCGGTTTCCTGGTAGACGGCGAGGACCTCGGCCGGGTCGGGCATCCGGCGGTATGCGCGGGTGGTGCGCTCGCCAGCCGCCGCGGCCTTCGCGGCGCGCGCGGTGGATTTTGCGGCGCCGCCGGACGGCGTGGCCTTCCGGCGCGGCCGGTCGACTTCACCGCGGCGGCCTCGCGGCCGTCGCCCGCGCCCTGGCCGGCGCTCGCCGCGGTGCGCCCGGGGGCTTTCGTTGCGGCCCTGCGACCGCCGGCCTTCGTCGCCGCGGTGCGCCCGGGGGCCTTCCGCGCGGCCCCCCGGCCGCCGGCCTTTGCCGCAACCCTTCGACCGCCGGCCTTTGCCGCGCCC
>JADGHA010000407.1 GCA_019689695.1 Micromonosporaceae bacterium
CAGCGGCGCACCCCGTCGGCCGAGAAACCCCACACCCGACGGCGGGCGGCCGGGACATCGAAGATGGCGGCGGCGCGCCGGCCGGCGCCGCCCGGGTTGGGCACCAGCAGCCGCCCCACCTTGGTGCTCACCACGTACTCATCGCGGGGGCGGCCGCGCAGCGCGGCACCCAGCCGGCGCTCGGACAGCCCGAGCCCGTAGTGCGGGGCGGTGTCGAAGAAGCGGATTCCCCCGTCCCAGGCGGCGTCCACAGTGGCGGCCGCCTGCTCGTCGTCGATCGCGGTGTAGAGGTTGCCCAGCGGGGCACCGCCCAGGCCGAGCGGGGTCACCTCCACAGTGGAACGTCCGAGGCGTGCCAAGGCTTACTCCCGGGTCCGAGGGCGCAGTCGCAGCCCGTACATGCCGCCGTCGACGGCCAGCACGGTCCCGGTGGTGGCGCCGGCGAGCGGGGAGGCGAGGTACGCGATCGCCGCGGCGACCTCCTCGGCGGTGACCAGCCGGCCGGTGGGTTGCCGGGCGCGCAGCGCGGCCAGCTCGGCGTCCGGGTCGTCGGAGGCCTGCAGCAGCCGGCGCACCCACGGCGTGTCCACAGTGGCCGGACTGACGCAGTTGACCCGGATGCCCTCGGCCACATGGTCGGCGGCCATGGCCAGGGTCAGCGACTGGACCGCGCCTTTGCTCGCGCTGTAGAGCGCGCGGTCGGGCAGGCCCGCGTGCGCCGCGATCGACGAGGTGTTCACGATCGCCGCGTGCGCCGAGCGGCGCAGGTACGGCAGGGCGGCGCGGGTGACCCGGACCATGCCGACGACGTTCACGTCGAGCACCCGGTGCCACTCGTCGTCGGTGTTGGACTCGACCGTGCCCTGCACGCCGACACCGGCGTTGTTGACCAGAATGTCCAGCCCGCCGAGCTGATCGGCGGCGGAGCTCACCGCGGCGCGCACCGCCGCGTCGTCCGTCACGTCCGCGGTGACGCCGACCAGCTCTGGCGGCAGGTCGTCAACCTTGAGGTCCAGACAGGCGACCCGGGCGCCGCGGCGGGCCAGCAGCCGCGCGGTGGCCAGGCCGATACCCGAGGCGCCGCCGGTGACCAGGGCGGCCAAGCCGTCGAGCTCGCCGTCTGCGCCCAGCCGCTGCGCCATCGGGCCCCTTCCGACACGATCCGACAATACATCCGATGTCTACCATCGCTTGAGCGCACGGACAAGCCACTGTCACCGCCCAAGCGGGCTTTTGGTTGGATGTATGGTGGCGGCTACTCGGAGAGCGAGTCGTAGATCTCCTTGCACCGGGGGCACACCGGCGAGCCCGGCTTGGGCGCCTTGGTGACCGGGAAGGTCTCCCCGCAGAGGGCCACCACGTAGGTGCCCAGCACAGCACTCTCGGCAATCTTCTCTTTCCGGACGTAGTGGAACATCTCCGGTCCGGTGTCGGCGTCCTTCAGCTCCGGACGCTCGAGAACCTGCGTGCTCAAGTGCGTACACCTCCCAGACGACCAGTGTGACAGGTCATCCCCGGCCGGTCCATGCAGGCCCGACCAGCCAGCCGCCGTAGCGTTGGCGAACGTGGACCAGTTCGAGATCCGGTACGGCGCCGAGGTGGCCGCCGCCCGCCGCGACGGCCGGCCGGTCGTCGCCCTGGAGAGCACCATCGTCGCGCACGGCCTGCCCCGGCCGGACAACCTGCGGGTGGCGCGCGAGATCGAGCAGGTGGTACGCGACAACGGGGCGGTACCGGCGACCGTCGGCATGATCGGCGGCGAGCTGATCGTGGGCCTGGACGACGCCCAGCTGACCCGGCTCGCCACCGCGGACGGGGTGGCCAAGCTCTCCGTACGCGACCTGGCGCTGGCCGCGGCCGCCGGCGTCGACGGCGCCACCACCGTGGCCGGCACCAGCGCGGTCGCCGCGGCCGCCGGGATCGGCGTCTTCGCCACCGGCGGGCTGGGCGGCGTCCACCGTCCCGCCCCAGCCGGCACCGGGCAGACCTTCGACGAGTCGGCCGACCTGGTCACCCTGGCCGGCACCCCGATCGCCGTGGTCTGCGCCGGCGTCAAGTCGATCCTCGACGTCGGCGCCACCCTGGAACGGCTGGAGACGCTCGGCGTCGCCGTCGCCGGCTACCGCACCAAACGCTTCCCCGGCTTCTACATCACCGACAGCGGCTTCGACCTGGACTGGTCCCTCAACTCCCCGGCCGAGGCGGCCGCCGCGCTGCGCGCCCAGCGCGCGCAGGGCCTCAGCCGCGGTGCCCTGGTCATCGCCAACCCGCTGCCCGCCGACGAGCAGCTCGACCCCGCACTGCATGACCGGCTCCTCGCCGAAGGACTGTCCATGGTGGAACGCGAGCGGATCACCGGCAAGCAGGTCACCCCGTTCCTGCTGGCGCACTTCCACCGCGCCTCACACGGCCGCAGCCTCGAGGTGAACATCCGCATCATCCTGCGCAACGCAGCGCTGGCCGCGCAGATCGCGGTCGCCTCGGCGGCATGAGCCGGCACGTCCTCGTCGTCGGCGACCTGGTCACCGACGTCGTCGCCATCCTGGACGACGCACCGGTCCCGGACTCGGACACCCGCGCCCAGATCCGGCTGACCGGCGGAGGCCAGGCCGCCAACACGGCCGCCTGGCTCGCCTGGCAGCAGGTGCCGGTGACGCTGGTGGCAACCGCCGGCGACGACGACGCGGGCCGGGCGCGCGTCGCCGAGCTGACCGCGGCCGGTGTCCAGTGCGCGGTCCGGCACGACCCGGACGCGCCCACCGGAACCGTGGTCGTCCTCGTCCACGGCAGCGAGCGGACCATGATCACGGACCGGGGCGCCAACCTCCGCCTACGCCCGGACGACGTGGACCGCGCGCTCGCCGCCGCCCCGGACGCGACACACCTGCACCTGTCCGGGTACACCCTGTTGGACGAGCAGTCGCGCGCCGCCGGCCGGCACGCCCTGCGCGCCGCCCGCGAACGCGGCCTGACCACCAGCGTGGACGCCGCGTCCGTGCAGCCGCTGCGGCGGGTCGGCGCTGCCGCCTTCCTGCACTGGATACGCGGCGTCGACCTGCTGCTGGCGAACCGGGACGAGGCCGAGGCGCTGGCCGGGCCCGGCCTCGCCGAGGCAGTGCAGTCCACCGTGGTCAAGCTCGGCGCGGACGGCGCGAAGTGGATCGCCCCTGGCGGGGAGACGGTGACCGTGCCGGCCGATCCGATCGCGGTGGCGGATCCGACCGGCGCCGGCGACGCCTTCGCCGCCGGCCTGCTCGCCGCCTGGCTGGGCGGCACCGACCGTGCCTCGGCGCTGCGGGAAGGCGCCCGGCTCGGCGCGGCCGCCGTCCGTACCCCGGGCGGTCGCCCGCCCGCCACGGCGTCAGCTGGTTAGCCTCCGGCACCCGGCGGCCCGGCGTGGGCACGACCGGGCGCCGGCGGTCACGGCTCGGCGTCGATGGTCCGCGGACGGGGCTGGTCCTCGGCCGGCTGGTTCGGCTGGCTGGGCAGCGCCCGCGGCCCCCGCAGGCTGGTCGCCGCCCGGCGCAGCCGCTTGGACAGGCGGTACTGCTCCTTCGGTGGCCGGTCGTTCGCGATGATCACCGCGAGCCAGGGCAGCAGCACCATGCCGACCACGCACATCGGCACCCACAGCCACAGCAACGGCGCGTTGGACGAGACCAGGACCGCGGCCACCACCAGGCAGACGGCCCTGATCGACATCATGGTGATGTACCGGATCTGCCGGCTGCGCAGCTGGTCGTCCGGGCTGCGGTCGGCATCGGTGATGAGGACCGGCTGCTGGCGCTTCACCCTCACAGCCTGCCACACAAACCAGCGATCAGCCCCGCCCGGCCCGGAC
>JADGHA010000017.1 GCA_019689695.1 Micromonosporaceae bacterium
GAATGCGGGCACGCCGATGGGGCGTTGGATACCGGTGCAAGATGCAGACCCAGGGAGAGGGGTGGCCGTGCCCAACGGAACCGGTATCGCTTCCCGGCGACCGGAGCCTGACATACCCGACGCCAGACGGCTGCGCGACCTGCTGGCCGGGCCGGAGTGGCCGGCGGGCGGACCGCGAGGGCTGGTAGGAGCAGAACGGCCGGGTGGCGGGCACGCTGTGGCGCCAGGCCGATACGGGTACACGCAATCCCTGGCGAGCACCCCCGACGTATCCTCGGCGGGGCGGTCGCGGCTGAAAGCGCGACCCGATGACGCGCAGTCGAGGGTGGATGTCCGGGTGACCCGAAGCGAGAGGCCAGACGAGCGCCGCGCGCGGTTCGAACGCGATGCGATGCCGTTCGTCGACCAGCTCTACGCCGCCGCGCTGCGCATGACCCGTAACCCGGCGGATGCCGAGGACCTGGTCCAGGAGACCTACCTCAAGGCGTTCGCCGCTTTCCACCAGTTCGAGGAGGGTACGAACCTCAAGGCGTGGTTGTACCGGATCCTCACCAACACGTACATCAACTCGTACCGCAGGCGGCAGCGCCAGCCGGTGCAGGCTCCCACCGAGGAGATCACCGACTGGCAGCTCGCCGAGGCCGAGTCGCACACCTCCAGCGGCCTGAAGTCAGCCGAGACCGAGGCGCTGGAGCGGCTGCCGGACAGCGACATCAAAGACGCGCTGCAGCAGCTTCCGGAGGAGTTCCGGCTGGCGGTCTACCTGGCCGACGTCGAGGGCTTCTCGTACAAGGAGATCGCCGACATCATGGGCACCCCGATCGGGACCGTCATGTCGCGGTTGCACCGCGGCCGGCGCAACCTGCGCCGGATGCTTGAGCGCTACGCCGCGGAGCGCGGGTTCGGCGAGCCCGCGGGCCGTGGCGGCACGCTCAGCGGCGTGGCCAACGCGCAGGACCCGGCCTCGGCCGGCCGGGAGGTTTGAGTCGCATGCGCTACCACAGCAAGGAGGCTGGGGCGTGAGCTGCGGGGACCCACACGAGACCGACTGCCGTGAGGTACTCGCCGAGGTCTACCTCTACCTCGACCTGGAGTGCTCCGACCAGCGGCGCGGCATCATCCGGAAGCACCTCGACGAGTGCTCGCCCTGCCTGCGCGAGTACGGCATCGAGCAGGAGGTGAAGGCGCTGGTCGCGCGCTGCTGCGGCGACGAGACCGCCCCGGAGGAGCTGCGCCGGCGGCTGCGGGCCAAGCTCGCCGAGCTGGTCCTGGAGGCCGACTCGCGGGAGCTGCTCGCCGAGTAGCCGGCCGCGGCCCGGTGGCGGCCGGGACGGTCAGGAGTTCGGCCGGTGGCCGCCGGCACGGTCAGGAGTTCGGCCGGCGGCCGTGGTTGGCCTTGTTCTTCCTGCGGGCCTTCTTCTTGCGGGACCGCTTCGCCATGGCACACTCCACTCCGTAGTGGTTGGGCAGGTTCGCCGAGCGACCATGCTATCGGGCCGCCCAGGCACCTGGACGAGACGAGGAGGACCGGCGGTGGCCGAGGAGATCCGCGCCGAGATGGTGGCGAACGTGTGGAAGGTGGTCGCTTCCCCCGGCGACTCGGTGTCCGAGGGTGACACGCTGGTCATCCTGGAGTCGATGAAGATGGAGATCCCGGTCGTCGCCGAGTCGGACGGCACGGTGGCGCGGCTGGCGGTCAACGAGGGCGACGTGGTCCAGGAGGGCGACCTGATCGCCGTCATCGAGTAGCGCCCTCGGCGCGCTGCTCGGCGGGCGTGGGGTGGCCGGCCAGCTCCAGGGCCAGCTGCATGGCCGCCGAGCGCCGCTGCTCGTCGGTGATCCCGGAATCGCGGAGCAGGAACGGGCCGCCGTGCAGCACGAAGACGGAGAAGGCCGTGCGCAGCTTGCTGACCGGGTCAGCATCCGGCCCGGCCAGCACCTCGACCAGGTCGAGCATCCGCTCGCGCATCCGCTCGCCGATCTCCATGCTCTTCAGCGCGGGCTGGTTCTCCTGGAAGAACCGCATGATCGAGTGCTGCTTGCCGATGTCGATGCTGGCCGCGTAGCGCTGCAGGAACGCGGTGCGGGTCTGGGGGCCCGGCGGCTGCGACTTGACCCACTCGATCAGCTCGGCGAGCTGGCCGACCCGGTCCTCGACGAAGGCGCGGACGATCTCTTCTTTGCTCTTGAAGTGGTAGTACAGCGCCGCCTTGGTCACGCCCAGCCGCTCGGCGATCTCGCGTAGCGACGTCTGTTCGTACCCCTGCTCGGAGAACAGCTCCAGGGCGACCTCCTTGATCCGCTCCCGGGTGTCTCCTGTGCGCTCAGTCACTGTCCCACCTAACTAACTTGACGGCCGGTTAGTGGTCAGCTTACCGTGCGGTTAGTACGAAATCTAGCCGGTCGGCAAGTAAGCCGTCATCAACTGCGAGGAGCATATCTTGTCCGACGTCCAGACCTCGGCATCGCGGAGAGACCTGCGGGTGGTGCTGCCGGGACTCATGCTGGCGATCCTGCTCGCCATGCTCGACAACATGATCGTCGCGACCGCGATGCCGCGGATCGTCGGTGAGCTCGGCGGCCTGTCCCACCTGTCCTGGGTGGTGACCGCGTACACGCTCGGCCTGTCCGTCTCCACTCCGCTGTGGGGCAAGATCAGCGACCTGTACGGCCGGAAGAACATCTTCCTCACCTCGATCGTCATCTTCCTGGCCGGCTCGGCGCTGTCCGGGACGTCGCAGGGGATGGCCGAGCTGATCGGGTTCCGTGCGCTGCAGGGCCTGGGCGCCGGCGGGCTGATGGTCGGCGTCATGGCGATCATCGGTGACCTCGTGCCACCCCGCGAGCGCGGCCGTATCCAGGGCATGTTCGCCGGCATCATGGCGGTGGCCATGGTGGCCGGCCCGCTGGTCGGCGGATTCCTCACCGACCACCTCTCGTGGCGCTGGGCCTTCTACATCAACCTGCCGATCGGCGTGGTCGCCGTGGCCCTGATCATCAGCCGGCTGCACCTGCCGAAGTACCGGTCGGAGCACCGCATCGACTGGCTCGGCGCCGGCCTGCTCTCGGTGGGCATCACCGCGCTCACCCTGATCACCACCTGGGGCGGCAGCCAGTACGACTGGGCCTCCGGGCAGATCCTGGGCCTGATCGCGGTCGCCGCGGTGACCCTGGTCGCCTTCCTCTTCGTCGAGCGCCGGGTGGCCGAGCCGATCCTGCCGCTGGGCATCTTCGCCAACAGCAACTTCGCCCTGATCTCGGTGATCGGCTTCCTGCTCGGTTTCACCATGTTCGGCGCCATCAACTACCTGCCGCTGTTCCAGCAGACCGTGCAGGGCGCCTCGGCCACCAACAGCGGCCTGCTGCTGCTGCCGATGATGGGCGGGATGCTGGTCACCTCGCTGATCTCCGGTCAGGTGATCACCCGTACCGGCCGGTACAAGATCTTCCCGATCGTCGGTGGCGTGGTCATGGTGGGCGGCCTGCTGCTGCTGGCCCAGCTCGACGTGGGCACCACGCGGCTGGTCTCGTCGCTGTTCATGCTGGTCCTCGGCGGTGGCATGGGCTTCCTGATGCAGAACACCCTGCTCATCTCGCAGAACAGCGTGGCGCAGCGGGACATGGGCGTGGCCAGCAGCACGGCGACCTTCGTGCGGTCGATCGGCGGCTCGTTCGGGGTGTCCGTGTTCGGCGCGATCTTCGCCAGCCGGCTGCGCGACGACGTCGCCGCCCGGCTCGGCCCGCAGGCCGCCGAGCAGGTCGACAAGGCGGGCGGCAATCTCGACCCGTCGGTGCTGAGCACGCTGCCGGCCCAGGTGCAGGACGGTTTCCACCACGCGATCGCGTACGCCGCCTCGACGATGTTCTGGTGGGCGGTGCCGTTCGCGGCGATCGTGGCCGTGCTGACCTGGTTCATCAAGGAGGTGCCGCTGCGCAGCGGCCCGGTCGGGCCGCGCGACGCGGACAAGCAGCCAGAGCAGGACGCCACCCAGGCGGTCGCCACCGCTGGCTGAGGCGTCCCGATCGGGGGTCGATCAGGGGCTTGCGGGAGGTACCCGCAAGCCCTGATCGTCTCTGCTGCCGGAGGCGCGCTCGCTCTCACCGCCGGGAGGTGCGCACTGAGTGCGCGTACGGTTGCGATCTATGCTTGTTCCGTGCAAGACTGCGCACAGATCGCGCGACGAACGCGCACCATGGTGGGCGGGGGTCTCAGATGAGCCAACGCGGCGCCGGCATGGCGGCGGACATCGCCGAGCAGCCGGAGATGTACGCCAGGCTGCTCGAACCGCCGCAGACGGCCGCGATCGCCGAGGTGGCCCGGGTGATCGCCCGGCGGCGCCCGCGGCACGTGGTGCTCACCGCGCGCGGCACCTCCGACCACGCCGCGCTCTACGCCGCGTACCTCGTCGAGATCCGCCTCGGCCTGCCGGCGGGGCTCGCCTCGCCCAGCGCGGTCACCGTGTACGGCGCGCGCCCGGACCTGTCCGGCGCGTTGGTCATCGGGGTGAGCCAGAGCGGCAGCTCGCCTGATCTCTGCGAGGTGCTGCGGGTGGCCCGGCAGGCGGGTGCGCTCACCCTGGCGGTCACCAATGCGCCGGCCTCGCCGCTGGCCGGCACCGCCGAGCTCGCCCTCGACATCGGGGCCGGGCACGAGCGCGCGGTCGCGGCCACCAAGACCTACACCGCCGAGCTGCTCACGCTGCTGATGCTGGTCGAGGGGATCCGCGCCGGCGACGGCGCCGTCCCCGAGGACGAGCGGAGGGCGCTCGGGGCGCTGCCGGCGCTCGCCGCCGGCGCGCTCGCCGACCCGACCGCCGCCCAGCTCGCGCCGCGCTACCGGTTCGCCGCCCGGATCGTGACCACCGGCCGGGGGTACGCCTACCCGACCGCCCGCGAGGCGGCGCTGAAGCTGATGGAGACCTCGTACCTGGCCGCGCTCGCGTTCTCCGGCGCCGACCTGCTGCACGGGCCGCTGGCAATGGCCGACCCGGACGTGCCGGTGCTCGCCGTGGTCGGCGACGGCCCGGGCGGCGGGGCGATGCGGGACGTGCTGGGCCGGCTCGGCGAGCGACGGGCCGACGTGGTCGCGGTCAGCCCGTCGCCGGTGGCCGGCGCGGCCGCGCACATCCCGGTGCCCGCGGTGGACGAGCGGCACGCTCCGCTGCTGGACATCCTCCCGCTGCAGCAGCTGGCGCTGGCGCTCGCGCTCGCCCGTGGCGCGGACCCGGACGCCCCCCGCGGACTGCAGAAGGTCACCAGCACGCTGTGACACGCTTGGTGCGTGTCCACCCTGCGCGACCTCGTCGAGGAGCACGCCAACCTCGATCCGCTCGACATCGACCACCTGCACCAGCTGGCCGGTGACTGGCAGCTGATCTCCGACCTGTCCTTTGCGGACCTCCTGCTGTGGCTGCCGCTGGACGACGGCTCCTTCCTCTGCGTCGCGCAGGTCCGGCCGCTCACCGGGCCCACCGCCTACCAGGACGACCAGGTGGGCAGGCGGGCGAGCGGGCCGGAGGTGGCCCACCTGGCGGTCGCGGTCAGCCAGGCCCGGATCTGGCGCGAGGGCGACCCCGTCTGGTACGGCAACACGCCCGCCCGGCACGAGGCGATACCGGTGCGACGGCGGATGGCCGACGGCGAGGTCGGCGCGGTGATGGCCGTGGTCGGCCGGGACACCAACCTGTCCACCGCGCGCACCCCCAGCCAGCTGGAGCTCAACTACCTGACCACCGCCGACGACCTGGCCCAGATGGTCGCCGACGGCACCTTCCCGCCGTACTCCAGCCCGGGCGAGACCACCTCGGCGCCGCGGGTCGGCGACGGTCTGATCCGGCTGGACGCCTCGGGCAAGGTGACCTACGCCAGCCCGAACGCCCAGTCCGCGCACCGCCGGCTCGGGCTGCCCTCCCACCTGGTCGGCGAGGACCTGGCCGAGGTGTGGAAGCGGCTCGCCGACGACCCGTTGGAGGGCGGAGACGCGGCCGAGCGGATCCACGCCGCGCTGCGCGGGGAGGCGCCTGCGCGTAAGGAGCTCGAGGCCCGCGGCGCGAGCGTGCTCACCCGGGCGCTCCCGCTGATGCCCGCCGGGGTGCCGATCGGCGCGCTGGTCCTGGTCCGCGACGTCACCGAGGTGCGCCGCCGTGACCGCGCCCTGATGACGAAGGACGCCACGATCCGGGAGATCCACCACCGGGTGAAGAACAACCTGCAGACCGTCGCCGCGCTGCTGCGCCTGCAGGCCCGCCGGGTCGGCACCCCGGACGCGCGCGCCGCGCTGGAGGAGTCGGTGCGCCGGGTCGCGTCCATCGCGCTGGTCCACGAGACGCTCTCGATGTCCAGCGACGAAGTGGTGGAGTTCGACGGCATCGTGGACCGGGTGGCCACCGCGGCGGCCGAGGTCGCCGCGACCGAGGCGAAAGTGGTCATGCGGCGGGAGGGGACGTTCGGCACGCTGCCCGCGGAGGTCGCCACCCCGCTGGTGATGGTCCTCAACGAGCTGCTGCTGAACGCGGTCGAGCACGGCTTCCCGGCAGATGCGGACGCGGCCGGTGCAGCGCCGGCCACCGGCGAGGTGGTGGTGCGGGCGCAGCGGCACCGCAAGCAGCTGCACGTCACGGTCGCCGACAACGGGCGCGGGCTGCCGGACGGGTTCGACTCCGCGCACAGCGAGCGGCTGGGGCTGCAGATCGTGCGTACGCTCGCCACCGGCGAGCTGCGCGGTTCGATCGAGCTGCGTAACCGGGCCGGTGGCGGGACCGAGGCGGTCCTCGTGCTACCGGTCGCCAAGCAGCGGTGAGCGCGCCGGCCGTCCCGGCGTTGCGTTCTATCGATGTCCGTGGGTAGGGTCCGGGTGAGCCAGGCCACGGACACAACGTGCCGGCGGGACCAGGGCAAGGGTTCCCGCGAGCTGGCCGTTTTTTCGGCCTTCTGCTGAAACCTTTCACCTCACCCGCAAGGAGTCGTCGTGGCTCTTCCCAGAACGCGCACCGCCGTACTCGCCGCCGCGTCCGCGGCCGCCCTCGCCGCCGCGGGCCTGGTCGCCGCCACCGCCGCCAGCGCGGCCACCGGATGCCGCATCGACTACCAGGTCACCAACGAGTGGCCGGGTGGCTTCGGCGCCAACGTCACCATCACCAACCTGGGCGACCCGATCAATGGCTGGACCGTCGCCTGGTCGTTCACCGCCGGCCAGACGGTGACCCAGTACTGGAACGCCACCGTGACGCAGAACGGCAGCCAGGTCACCGCCACCAACGTCAGCTACAACGGCAGCCTGGCCACGAATGCCACCACTTCGTTCGGCTTCAACGGCTCGTGGAACAACTCGACCAACCCGACGCCGGCGAGCTTCACCCTGAACGGGACCGCATGCACCGGTTCCGTCGGCGGCCCATCCTCCACTCCACCCACCTCCCCGTCGGCGTCGACCCCGGTCACGCCCTCGACCTCGCCGACGACCTCACCGACGAGCTCGCCACCGCCGGCCGGTTCCGGCAGGCAGATGGAGGACCTGAACCGGGGCCTGATCAGCGTGCGCTCCGGCAACGGGAACCTGGTGTCGTGGCGCCTGCTCGGCACGGACGCGCCGAACACCGGCTTCAACCTGTACCGCGGGTCGACCAAGGTCAACTCGTCTCCGATCACCAACTCGACCAACTACCTGGACTCGGGTGCGCCGGCGGACGCGTCGTACACCGTGCGCGCGGTGGTGGGCGGCGTGGAACAGGCGCCCTCCGAGCCGTCGCTGCGGTTCACCGGCGGCAACTACCTGGACGTGCCGATCCAGCGGCCGGCCGGCGGCACGACGCCGGACGGGGTGTCGTACACCTACAACGCCAACGACGCCTCGGTCGGCGACCTGGACGGCGACGGGCAGTACGAGATCGTGCTGAAGTGGGACCCGACCAACTCGAAGGACAACTCGCAGTCCGGATACACCGGCAACGTGTTCGTCGACGCGTACCGGTTGAACGGGACCCGCATGTGGCGCATCGACCTCGGGCGCAACATCCGGGCCGGCGCGCACTACACGCAGTTCCAGGTGTACGACTACGACGGCGACGGCCGTGCCGAGGTGGCCATGAAGACCGCCGACGGCACCCGCTCCGGCACCGGACAGGTGATCGGCGACCCGAACGCCGACTACCGCAACTCGTCCGGCTACATCCTGTCCGGCCCCGAGTTCCTGACCATGTTCGACGGCCGGACCGGCGCCGCGCTGTCCACAGTGAACTACGAGCCGGCCCGGGGCTCGGTGTCGTCCTGGGGCGACTCGTACGGCAACCGGGTGGACCGGTTCCTGGCCGGCACCGCCTACCTGGACGGCCAGCGGCCCAGCCTGATCATGTCGCGCGGCTACTACACCCGGACCGTGATCGTCGCCTGGGACTTCCGCAACGGCTCGCTGACCCGGCGCTGGACGTTCGACTCCAACTCGGCCGGGTCGCAGTACACCGGGCAGGGCAACCACCAGCTCTCCATCGCCGACCTGGACTCCGACGGCCGGGACGAGATCGTGTTCGGGGCCATGGCGATCGACGACAACGGGCGGCCGCTGTGGAACACCGGCTTCGGCCATGGCGACGCCCTGCACGTGGGCGACCTGGTGCCCAGCCGGGCCGGGCCGGAGGTGTTCAAGGTCGACGAGAACACCTCCTCGCCGGCGGACTGGGTGGTCGGTGGCAACGGTCAGGTCGTCTGGCGGGCGGCGAGCTGCGGCTGCGACAACGGCCGGGGCGTGGCCGGTGACGTCTACGCCGGCAACCCGGGCGCCGAGGTCTGGTCGTCGGCCGTCTCCGGCCTGCGCAGCGCCGCCACCGGCGGGCAGGTGGCCAGCCGCAAGCCCTCGTCGACCAACTTCCTGGTCTGGTGGGACGCGGACCCGGTCCGGGAGCTGCTGGACAGCAACCACATCGACAAGTACGGCACCGGCGGGGACACCAGGCTGCTGACCGCCAGTGGTGCGCACGCCAACAACGGCACCAAGGCCACCCCGTCGCTGTCGGCGGACCTGTTCGGCGACTGGCGCGAGGAGGTCATCTGGCCGCGGGACGACAATGCGGCGCTCCGCATCTACGCCACGACGATCCAGACCGATCGGCGCATCTACACCCTGATGCACGACCCGCAGTACCGGGTGGCGATCGCCTGGCAGAACACCGCGTACAACCAGCCACCGCACCCGAGCTTCTTCATCGGTGACGGCATGGCGACCCCGCCTCGACCCAACATCTACGTCCGATAATCGGCATCTCTCGATGGTGAGGTCCGGCACGCTCCGGTGTGCCGGACCTCACGGTAAGTGGCCGGTATCACTCCCGTTATCCGGGAGAAGCTGGTGTGACCGGCCAGCTTCGGTATTGTGGTCAGCATGACCGCCGCACTCGAGCGCCGTTTCGTGGCCCGTCGCCACGTCGACTACGGCCGCGTGCGTAGCGCGATCTGTCCGGCCCGCTGACGCCGCCCGAGAAACCAACGTTCCGGGCGCGCATTCGCGCCGGCCTTCTCGACACTGTGGTCGCTGGCCCCGAGTCCGGGCCTGCCCGCGCGCGTTGCGCGTCCCCGTAGCCAATCCCAAGCTAGGAGGACGCCGCAGATGGCGCTCACCACGATCCCGGCTCCCAAGGACGTCGCGCCGCCCGCGGCCGGCCGGGACAAGCCGGTCCGCCGCGCGCGCGGTGAGGGGCAGTGGGCGGTGGGCCACCGGGAGCCGCTCAACGCCAACGAGCGCATGAAGAAGGACGACGATCCGCTCAACGTCCGGGCCCGCATCGAGGGCATCTACGCCCACCGTGGCTTCGCTTCAATCGATCCGCAGGACCTGCGCGGCCGGTTCCGCTGGCTCGGCCTCTACACCCAGCGCAAGCCGGGCATCGACGGCGGTCGGACCGCCGTGCTCGAGCCGCACGAGCTCGAGGACGAGTACTTCATGCTGCGCGTGCGGGTCGACAGTGGACAGCTCGACCTGGACCAGTTGCGCACCATCGCCGGCATCTCCCGGCGGTACGCGCGGGACTCGGCGGACCTCACCGACCGGCAGAACGTCCAGCTGCACTGGGTCCGCATCGAGGACGTACCGGCGATCTGGCGGCAGCTGGAGGCGGTCGGCCTGCGCACGACCGAGGCGTGCGGCGACTGTCCACGGGTCATCATGGGGAGCCCGGTGGCGGGCATCGCCGCGGACGAACTGGTCGACGGCACTCCGGCGATCCGGGAGATCGTCACCCGGTACATCGGCAGCAAGGAGTTCTCCAACCTGCCCCGCAAGTTCAAGACCTCGATCGGCTGGCTCGCCGACGTGCCGTACGAGCTCAACGACGTGGCGTTCGTCGGCGCGGTCCACCCCGAGCACGGGCCCGGTTTCGACCTGTGGGTCGGCGGCGGGCTGTCCACCAACCCGATGCTGGCCAAGCGGCTCGGCGCCTGGGTGCCGCTGGCCGAAGTGCCCGAGGTGTGGGCCGGGGTGACCGGCATCTTCCGCGACTACGGCTACCGCCGGCTGCGCCATCGGGCGCGGCTGAAGTTCCTCGTCGCCGACTGGGGCCTGCCGCGGTTCCGGGAGGTGCTGGAGACCGAGTACCTGCACCGCAAGCTGATCGACGGGCCGGCGCCGGAGCTGCCCGACCGGCCGATCGACCACATCGGGGTGCACGCGCAGCGGGACGGGCGATACTACGTGGGCGCGGCGCCGATTGCCGGCCGGGTCTCCGGCACCCAGCTGAGTCAGCTGGCCGACCTGGTGCAGGCCGCCGGCAGCACCCGGGTGCGGCTGACCCCGCTGCAGAAGGTGCTGGTGCTGGACGTCGAAGAGTCCAGAGTGGACTCTCTGGTGGCCGGCCTGCGCCAGATCGGCCTGGACGCCACCCCGTCCACCTGGCGGCGCAACACGTTGGCCTGCACGGGTATCGAGTTCTGCAAGCTGGCCATTGTGGAGACCAAGGCGCGGGCCGCCCAGCTGGTCGCTGCACTCGAGGAGCGGCTGCGCGACATGGACGTCGACATCAGCATCAACCTCAACGGCTGCCCGAATGCATGCGCGCGCACCCAGGTCGCCGACATCGGCTTGAAGGGCCAGCTCGTGGTCGGCCCGGACGGGCGGCAGGTGGAAGGCTTCCAGGTCCACCTCGGCGGCGCGCTGGGCCTGGCCCAGGGACAGGCGGCCGGGCTCGGCCGCAAGCTGCGCGGCCTGAAGACGACTGCCGACGAACTGCCCGGGTACGTGGAGAGGCTGGCGCGCCGTTACGTCGCGGGGCGCGCCGAGGGTGAGCCGTTCGCGCAGTGGGTCGCACGAGTGGATGAGGAGGCTCTCCGGTGATGTTCGGGGGTGCACAGTGACAGAGCGGACGGCGACGATGTACTGCCCCTACTGCGGCGACGAGGACCTGCGGCCGCACGAGGACGCGCGCGGCGCGGCCGCTGGCCAGGCGCCACAGACCGCTCCGGGCGCCTGGGAGTGCCGCTCGTGCGCCCGGGTCTTCTCGGTGCGCTTCATCGGTCTCCTCGCTCCGGTGGTGGCCAGATGAAGCTCAGCAACGCCACCGGGCTGATCGACGCCGATTCCTTGATCGCTCCGCGCGACTCGGCAGAGCCGGGCAGGCGCAGCCAGCAGGAGCTGCGGGAGCTGGCCACCCGGGCCGGGCGCGAGCTGGAGGGGGCGCCGGCCGAGGAGATCGTGCGGTGGGCCGCCGAGACGTTCGGCGAGCGGTTCTGCGTGACCAGCTCGATGGCCGACGCCGTGCTCGCGCACCTGGTGTCGCGGGTGATGCCCGGGGTGCACGTGCTGTTCCTGGACACTGGCCTGCACTTCGAGGAGACGCTGCGGATCCGCGACACGGTCGCCCGGACACTGCCGGTCACCGTGCGGTCCATCCGGCCGCGGCTGACCGTCGGCCAGCAGGACGGGGTGTACGGTCCGCGGTTGTTCGCCCGGGACCCCGACGAGTGCTGCGCGCTGCGCAAGGTGGAGCCGCTGGAACGGGCCCTCCAGCCGTACGACGCCTGGGCGGCCGGCCTGCGCCGCGACGAGTCGCCGACCCGGGCCAACACCCCGGTGGTGGCGTACGAGGCGCGCCGCGGCAAGGTCAAGGTCAACCCGCTGGCCACGTGGACCCAGTCCGATGTGGACGCCTACATCGCCCGCCACGACGTGCCGGTCAATCCGCTCATCAGGCAGGGGTACGCCTCGGTGGGCTGCTGGCCGTGCACCCGGCGGACCAAGGCCGGTGAGGATCCGCGGGCCGGACGCTGGCCGATGTTCGACAAGACCGAGTGCGGCCTGCACACACAATGACCGGCGGGAAGGTGGCATGACCGGCGGGGAGGTGGCGCCGGTGGTGCTGGTCGCGCACGGCAGCAGGGACCCGCGGGCGGCCGCGTCCACCCGGGCGCTCACCCGGGCGGTGGCCGCCGCCCGGCCGGGGCTGGATGTGCGCGCGGCGTACCTCGACTTCACCCCGCCCCGGCCGGCGCAGGTGCTCGGCGCCTTGCAGGAGGCCGGCCATGCGGTGGCCACCCTCGTGCCGCTGCTGTTGACCGCCGCGTACCACGGCCGGGTGGACATCCCCGAGGTGCTGGCGCGGGCCCGGGCGGACGGGTTGCGGGCCGAGGTCAGCGTCACCGACGTGCTCGGCCCGGTGGGCGGGCGGGCCCACCCGGCGCTGCTGGCCGGCCTGCGCCGCCGGCTGGCCGAGCTGGGCGTGGCGTACGACGGGGTGGTTCTCGCCGCGGCCGGGACCAGGGACGAGGCTGCCCGGGCCACGATCGGGCAGGTGGCGGACGCGCTCGGGGCTGAGCTGGGGGTGCCGTGCATCCCGGCGTACGCCTCGGCGGCCGGCCCGACCGGCGGGGAGGCGGTGCGCCAGCTGCGCCGCCGGGGCGCGCGCCGGGTGGCGGTGGCCGGCTACTTCCTGGCACCGGGCCGGCTCTACGACGCGGTGACCGGGTCGGCGCGCGCGGCCGGCGTGGTCGGGGTGGCCGCGCCGCTGGGCGCCGCCCGGGAGATCGCGCGGCTCGTCCTGGACCGGGCCGGCCTGCTGGAGACACACTGACGCCCCGGGTTCGTAGCCCCCGGGGCGTCGCCGTCTGTGCGGGTGAGGTCGGTTGTGGACGGTCAGAGGGAGTGAGCGCGGACCCGCAGGCCGCCGCGGCGCTTGACGACGCGGCGCTCCTCTTCACTCATCCCGCCCCAGACGCCGGCGTCCTGACCGGTCTCGAGCGCCCACTGCAGGCACTCACTGACCACCGAACACCGCCGGCAGACCGCCTTGGCCTGCTCGACCTGCAGGAGCGCCGGGCCGGACGTCCCGATCGGGAAGAACAGCTCCGGGTCCTCGTCGCGGCAGGCAGCACGGTGGCGCCAGTCCATGGCGGCAACACTCCTCGTTCGTGGATCGATGGCGGAAATGCAGTGCTTCTTTTCCTTCTATGCTTCCCGCGAATGTCGGACGCAATCGGACCTGAAGGCCCTAACGTCCGGCAACGCGCGAGCAGGCAGGTAACGCTGTGTTTGGGTGTTCGCTTGTGAATACTTTCACGAACGACCGCGATGTCAAGGGGCGATTGGCAAAAAGTCCAACTGGGTGAGGAAGCTCACGCCCCTTCTGTACCGCTTTGTCCGGCAAGTCGTTGCGGACGTCATCCGCCAAGAGCCTCCCTCGACTCTTGCTACGCTCAGCCATCGATCTAGTACGCTCAGGAGTTTCGCGCCGGCTCAACAAATGACCCGCAGCGCCTCGGCGACCGCGGTGAACCGCACCTTCTCCCGCTCACCCAGGTAGTCGCCGTCCAGCTGGAATGGCTGTGCCCGTCCGGCATGGAGAGTGAACTCCGTCACATCGTGCAGCCGGAGCACGTGTTTGCCATGCGGATCCCGTCTCGATAGGAGCTGCGTCACTGTGCGTGTTGTGCTCGGCACATTTAGCCCGCGCAATGCCATCACATCCAACCCCAGATCGAATGACGCTTCCGGGTTGGGGTTGATCGCGCGGTTGCCGAGATATGTCCACGGCGAGGTGTTCTGCACGATCACCGTGGCCAGTTTCTCCTCCGGCGGTTCCGCGGGCCGTTCCAGCGTGATCGCCGGCTGGTTGGCCGGCACGCGCCCGGCGGCCCAGTCGCGCAAGTACTGCCGGGCCGTCGACCGCAGGTACAGCGCCGGCGTGGAGACCCGGCCGCGCAGCCGGGCCTGCTCGACCCGGCGGATCACCGCGGCGTCGAGGCCCAGGCCGGCGCAGAACGTGAAGTACCGGTCGTCGGCGAGGCCGAGGCCGATCAATCGGCTGCGCCCCTCGCGCAGCGCCTCAAGGATCACGCCGGTCGCCTCGGCCCAGTCCTTGGGCAGGCCGAGCGCCCGGGCGAACACATTCGTCGATCCCCCCGGCACCACCGCCAGCGCAGGTCGCTCGCCGCTGCTCGCGCCCATGATGCCGTTGACGGCCTCGTTGACCGTGCCGTCGCCGCCCAGCGTCACGACGAAGTCCACGCCGCTCTCCGCGGCCTGCCGGGCCAGGCTCGCCGCGTGCCCGCGCCGCCGGGTGTAGGCGACCTCCACCTCGACGGCGCTGCGCAGAGCCCGGACCAGGACATCCCGGCCGCGTTCGGTGGTCGTGGTGGCCATCGGGTTGACCACCAGTAGCGCGCGCATGGCCGGAACTGTACCCAAGGGGAAACCGCTCCCCAGGCCGGGCCGGTGCCCGGCGCGGGCGGACGGCGGGTACCGTGTGGCACCGTGACCGAACCTGACCAGGCAGATCCGGCCGCGCAGGCGCTGCCGGCGACCCTGGCATGGGCGGTCCGGCTGCTGTACGCCGAAGCGGTCGCGGTCGGACTCATCACGGTCTACCTGGTGTACAAGGACGTCACCGGCGACGCCACCAACCTGCGCGTCGCGGTCTTCGTCACCCTGTTCGCGATCCTGATCGCCGCTGCGCTCGGCGGCCTGGCGTACGCGCTGTCCCGCTGCCGGCCCTGGGCGCGCGGCCCGGTCGTGGCGTTGCAGCTGATCCAGGTGCCGATCGGCTACTACCTGGCCACCGGCGGCACCCCCTGGTTCGGCGTCCCGGTGTCCCTGGCCGGCCTGGTCGTTGCCGGGCTGCTGGTGACGCCGTCAGCGACCAGAGCGCTCGGAGTGGGGCCGAACCGCGCGGATTGAGCAACTTGGGCCGCGCACATTGAGCTATGTTGGCCGGACCGTCGCGCGCAGTGATGGTTTGGGCATAGGCTGTCACCCCGTGAGCGGGGTGCCACCGCCGGTGACCAGGGCCGGCGGCCCGGGCAGCCCCGCTGAGGGGAGGCGGCGGGGGAGTGACAGCATGAGCGTCGAGCAGGCGAGCGGCGTCGTCCGGTCGCGCCGTGGCAGTGCCGGCGCGGGGGCTGCCGAGCGCCCGCCGGCCTACCAGATCCTCGCCGACGACCTGCGCGCGCAGATCACCTCCGGACAGCTGCGGCCCGGCGACCGGCTGCCGACCGAACCCGAGCTGTGCGCCCGGTCCGGGGTCAGCCGCAGCACGGTCCGGGAGGCGCTGCGGCTGCTCGCCAGCCAGCACCTGATCGTCACCACCCGGGGCGTGACCGGCGGCAGCTTCGTCTGCCACCCCAGCCCGGCCCAGCTCGCCGACACCCTCGCCACCGGCGTACGGCTGCTGCTGACGGACCGGGCGGCGGCCGCGGCGCTGATCGAGGTACGCGAGATCTTCGAGGTGCCCGGCGCAGAGCTGGCCGCGCTCCGGCGCACCGACGAAGACCTGGCGGCGCTCGACGCCACCATGTTCGATCCGGTCTCGGACAGCCTCGACGCCATGCTCACCGCGCAGCGGGCGTTCCATACCTCGCTCGCGGTCGCCACCCACAACGCGCTGTACGAGCTGTTCGCCCGCCCGCTGTACGACCTGTGCAGCGACCGGGAGATGGGCCTGCGCGAGTCGCCCGGGTTCTGGGCGCAGGTGGACGCGGACCACCGTGAGATCCTGCGTCGGGTCGTGGCGGGGGACGGCCCGGGCGCGGCCGCGGCCGCCCGCGCGCACCTGGCACTGCTCAAGCAGGCGTACGCGGACCAGGAGCAGATCCCGCCGGGTCAGGGCTGATCCGGGTCGACCCGACGGGCGAGCAACCGGATGGTGGCCCGCCCGCCGGTCATCTCCGAGGACGCCTCGGTCGTCAGCTGGGTGAGCACCTTCCAGGCGAAGCTCGACTCGGCCGGCAGCCGGGCGCCGGGCACAGTGGACACGGAGACCTCGACCGTGAGCGCGTCCTGGGTGACCGCGAAGCGGCAGTCCAGCTCGGTGTCGCGGCTGGCGATCGCGAGCAGCATGGCGCACGCCTCGTCCACCGCGATGCGCAGGTCCTCGATCTCGTCCAGCGCAAAGTGCAGCCGCGCGGCCAGGCCGGCGGTGGCGGTGCGCAGCACGGCCAGGTAGGTGCTGTCCGCGGGCACGGTCAGCAGCACGACGTCGTCCTCGAACGCCGCGCCGGGCTCCGCGGTCAGCTGGGTCGCCACTGGTAAGCCTCCCCCTGGGAGGACTCTAGTGGGTACCGGCCGCCTGCAGCTGCCTACTCGCCGCGAAGCCGCACTTACCCGGTCACCGCGTCCGCCTCCGGGATCGAGCCGGCTACGCCGGCCGGTGCCTGCGCCGCCAGTTGCCGCAGGGCCGGGCCGGAGAGCCGGTAGGGCAGCCATTCCTCCATGTGGACCGCCCCGATCGCGTGGTAGAAGTCGCGAGTGGAGTTCCAGTGCAGCACCCACCACTCCAGGCGCGAGTAGCCGCGGCGCACGCACTCCTCGGCGAGGGTGGCCAGCAGGGCGCGGCCGGCGCCGATGCCGCGCGCGGCCGGCCGGACGTACAGGTCCTCCAGGTAGATCCCGTGAACGCCTTCCCAGGTGGAGAAGTTGAGGAACCACAGGGCGAAGCCTTCCGGGACGCCGCCGATGGTGGCCACGTGGCCGAACAGCGCCGGCCGTCCGTCGGCCGGAAAGAGGGCCTTCGCCAGCTGTTCCTCGGTGAGGTGGCACTCCTGCGCCGCCCGCTCGTACTCGGCCAGTTCATGCACCATCGCGACGATGGCCGGCACGTCCTCGGGACGTGCCGGCCGGATCGTGACAGGGTCGGAGCCGGATCTCACCCCTGCTTCGTCTCCCAGAAGATCTTCGAGATCTCCTCGATCTTGGACAGCAGCTGGTCGGCCACGGCCGGGTCGACCGAGCCCTTCGCGCCGGCCCCGCCGGCGAGCTTGGTCGCCTCGTTGAACAGCTGGTGCAGCTGTGGGTACTTCTCGAAGTGCGGCGCCTTGAAGTAGTCGGTCCACAGCACCCACAGGTGGTGCTTGACCAGCTCGGCCCGCTGCTCCTTGATGATCAGCGCCCGGGTGCGGTACTCCGGGTCGGTGTTGGCCTGGTACTTCTCGCAGATGGCCTTGACCGACTCCGCCTCGATCCGGGCCTGCGCCGGGTCGTAGATGCCGCAGGGTAGGTCGCAGTGGGCGCTGGCGACGGTGCGCGGAGTGAGCATGCGCGGAAGTCGCATCGGAACCTCCATAGTTGGGCGTTCATAGCCTTCTCGCCGGTCCGCAAGGGCGGGCACCGGCGCCGTCTTCCCGGGATCGGTGAGATGATCCCTCACGCCGACCCTACCGCTAGGCCGACCGGCCCGCGTCGGATGTCACGAGAGGTGTAAGCCACTGTTTGCCGTACTGGTCCGTGGTCCATCCATGGTTCCGGCCCTGCGGGACGGGGACGCAGTGCTGGTGCGTCGCGGCGGCCGCCCGGTCCGGCCCGGCGATGTGGTGCTGGTCCGGTTCCGCAGCCGCCCGGAGCTGCTGGCGGTCAAGCGCGCGGTCCGCCCGCAGGACGGCGGCTGGTGGGTACGCGGGGACAACGAGTTTGTCACCGACGACTCCCGGGCATACGGCGTGGCGGACGTGGTCGGCCGGGTGGTGTTCCGGTACTGGCCCAGACCGGCCCTGATCACCAGGCGGCCGCCGGCCGCAGATTAGACTGGACGGCGCTCGGGTGATCCCCGTACGTCCTGCGCTGGCTGACCATGCCGCCGCGCGCAACTGTCGCTGAAGGAGCATCACCATGAGCAACGACGAGGCCGTGTTCGCCTTGCACCGGGCCGGCAAGCTGGCGGTCACCTCCACCGTTCCGTTGTCCAGCCGGGCGGACCTGTCCCTGGCGTACACCCCGGGCGTGGCCAAGGTGTGCGAGGCGATCGCCGCGGATCCGGCGCTGGTGCACCAGTACACCTGGGTCTCGCACACCGTCGCGGTGGTCACCGACGGCTCCGCCGTGCTCGGGCTGGGCAATATCGGTCCGGCCGCGGCGCTGCCGGTGATGGAGGGCAAGGCGGTGCTCTTCAAGCAGTTCGGCGGGGTGGACGCGGTGCCGATCTGCCTGGCCACCCAGGACGTGGACGAGATCGTCGCGACGGTGACCGCGCTCGCGCCCTCGTTCGGGGGGATCAACCTGGAGGACATCGCCGCGCCGCGCTGCTTCGAGATCGAGCGACGGCTGGAGGATGCGCTGCCCATCCCGGTCTTCCACGACGACCAGCACGGCACGGCGATCGTGGTGCTCGCCGCGCTGCGCAACGCGGCGGCGCTGCTGGAGCGCAAGCTCGGCGACCTGAGGGTGGTGGTCAGCGGCGCGGGCGCGGCCGGGGTAGCGGTCACCAAGATGCTCATCGCCGGCGGCGTCCGCGCCGCCGACCTGGTGGTCTGCGACTCCCGCGGCACCATCCACAATGGCCGTTCCGACTTGTCTGCGGCAAAGGCCGAGCTCGCCGGGATCACCAACGGCCATGGGCTATGTGGATCCATTGTGGACGCACTGGCCGGGGCCGACGTGCTGATCGGCGTGTCGGGCGGCGAGATCCCGGAGGAGGCGGTCGCCACGATGGCGCCGAACGGGATCATCTTCGCGCTGGCCAACCCGACGCCCGAGGTGCACCCCGCGGTGGCCGCCCGGTACGCCGCGGTGGTGGCCACCGGGCGCAGCGACTTCCCCAACCAGATCAACAACGTGCTCGCTTTCCCGGGCCTGTTCCGGGGCGCCCTGGACGCCCAGGCGACCCGGATCACCGAGGGGATGAAGGTGGCCGCCGCAGATGCCATCGCCGAGGTGGTCGCCGGGGAGCTGGCCGCCGACGCCATCGTGCCCAGCCCGCTGGACCCGCGCGTGGCTCCGGCGGTGGCGGCCGCGGTGGCCGCCGCCGCGCGCCGCGACGGAGTCACCCGTTAACGTGGGCGTATGCGCGCCGCGTACGCCACCACCAGCAACCCCGACGACCCGCTGGCCGCGCTCGAGGTCGGCGACGTTCCGGACCCCGCCGTTGCCGGCTGGGTGACCGTCGAGGTGAAGGCCAGCTCGCTCAACCACCACGACCTGTGGTCGCTGCGCGGGGTCGGGCTGCCGGCCGACCGGCTGCCGATGATCCTGGGCTGCGACGCGGCCGGCACCGGACCGGACGGCGAGCCGGTGGTCATCCACTCTGTAGTGTCTGACCCGGATGACCCGCGCGGGTTCTCGCTGCTGTCCGAGCACTACCCGGGCACGCACGCCGAACGGGTCGCGGTACCTCGGGAAAACCTGGTGCCCAAGCCGGCCGGGCTGTCCTTCGTGGAGGCCGCCTGCCTGCCCACGGCCTGGCTGACCGCGTACCGGATGCTCACCACGAAGGGCCGGATCGGGCAGGGTGAGTCGGTCCTGGTGCAGGGCGCCGGAGGTGGGGTCGCCACCGCCGCCGTGGTGCTCGCCGTGGCGATGGGCAAGCGGGTGTATGCGACCAGCCGTGACCCGGCCAAGCGGGAGCGGGTCGCCGCGCTCGGCGCCATCCCGGTGGAGCCGGGCGCCCGCCTGCCGGAGCGGGTCGACGTGGTGATCGAGACCGTCGGCGAGGCCACCTTCGACCACTCCCTCAAATGCGCCGCCCCGGGCGCGCGGATCGTGGTGGCCGGGGCGACCGCGGGCTACCAGCCAGCGGTCAACCTGCGCCGGGTCTTCGCCATGCAGCTGGAGATCCTCGGCTCCACCATGGGCACCCGGGAGGAGCTGGTCGACCTGCTCGAGCTGTGCGCGTCCCGGGACATCCACCCGGTCATCGACAGCGTCTACGACCTCGCCCAGGCCCGCGACGCCTACGCCCGGCTGGCCACCGGCGACATCTTCGGCAAGGTGGTGCTGTCCGTGGGCTAA
>JADGHA010000408.1 GCA_019689695.1 Micromonosporaceae bacterium
CGGTTCCCCCCCGGGGGGGGGGGCCCCCCCCCCGGGGGGGGGGGGCCCCCCCACGCGCTTGCGCTGGCCGCTACTCGGTCGCGTCCCGGCGCCTTCTCATGACGATGAGGACGACGGCCCCGCCGACGATCACCGAGGCAAGGCCCAGGCCGGCGAAGGTGGGGATGTCGTCGCTGCCGGTCGTGGGGAGCACGGCCGGCGATGTCGTGGCTTTCGTCGGCGACTTCGTCGGCCGCTTGGTGGGAGATTTGGTCGGCTTGGTCGGCGACATCGTCGGCTTCTTGGTCGGCTTGGTCGGCGACATCGTCGGCTTCTTCGTCGGGCGCTTCGTGTGAGTCGTCGGCGGGCAGGGCTTGCCCCGGCTGTCCTTGGTGTGGCACGGGCGCGGATCCGTGGTGGAAGCCGAGCTGGTGGCCGACGCGACGCTGCCGTACGCCGTCAGCCCCAAAGCTGTGAGCGCACCGATACCCAGTGCGATGATTGCCTTCCTAATGTACATAGGTTCTCCTGTTGCATCGAAACACTTGACTGCATCGGGAGGCGGCAGCGGCCTGGCCCTCCGATATGGACTCGCCGGCGGACAACAGCGCCGCGCTCAGTACCCCGCACTTCTCAGGGCAAACACAGAAATTTGTGACAGTCCGCCTGGCGCGCCGGCTAGCGGCGAGGCGCCGGACGCTGGCTACTCAGGACGGAGGGCAGCTCGCTGAGCGCGCGGATGGCCGGACCCGACCACGCAGGGTCACTGTCTGCGTGCTCTGTGGTGCGGATGGCGTACATGCCGAGGGCCGAGGCGCCGGCCAGCTCGTCGTCCGCGCCGTCGCCGACGTAGTAGCATTCCGCCGGCGCCACGCCCAGCTGCCGGCAGGCGGCCAGGTAGATGCCCGGATCCGGCTTGGCCACCCGCAGCTCGCTGGAGAACGCGGCCCCGTCGAAGTACGGCGCCAGCTTGCTCTCCCGCCAGCGGTCCGCCGTCCCAGGAGTGACGTTGCTGACCAGACCGATCCGCCAGCCGGCCAGCCGTAGCTCGTCCAGAGTAGAGAGTGTCTGGTCGGGGACGGCGACCAGATCCGCGGTCATGGCCCGGCGCACCGCGACCGCCCGTTCGACCTGCTCGTCGGTGGGTGTCCCGCCGACCCGGCTGGCGATTGTCCGGATCGTGTCGGCCAGCCCACCCAAGGCGCCGGTGTAGCGTTCGGGGGCAGCTGCGGCGAATGCCTCGTCGTACGCCAGCGCATCCACTCCGAGCACCGCGGCGATCTGGGCGTTGACCGCGGCCCGGGTGCCGCCAGGCCCGGCCGGCACCAGGGTGTTGAACAGGTCGAAGAGCACCGCGCGCCGCACCCGCCCAACCTACCCGGCCGGCCGGACGTGCCAGAGTGCCGGCGCCCGGTCGTCCATTTTGGGCACATCCGGCGCAAAGTGCCGCGCGCCGTTGCCCGACCGGTGCCAGCGGTCAGCGGTCCGACGCGACCTGCTGGGGCGTGAGCGGCGCGCATCTCGGCCACCTCTTGGTGCGCGACATTACAAAAAAGTCTTTGCATAGCTATCCTTGCAAAGATGTCTGGGGATGATGGGAAGCAGATCCAGCTCGACGCCACCTCGCTGCGCGGCATCGCCCACCCGCTGCGCGTACGCATTCTGGGCATGCTCCGCGAGTACGGGCCGTCCACCGCCACCCGACTGGCCGAGCGCCTCGGCCAGTCGACCGGTGCCACCAGCTACCACCTGCGCCAGCTTGCGCAGTACGGCTTCGTCGTCGAGGAGGGGGGCCGCGGTGCCGGCCGGGAACGCTGGTGGCGCGCCGCGCACCAGCGGACGATCTTCAGCACCGAGAGCGTGGCCGGCCAGGCGGACGCCGAGACCGATGTCTACCTGCGCAGCGTGGCCGCCGCGTACGCCGAGCGGGTGGACCGGTGGATCAGCGAGCGGCCGTCGCTGCCGCCCGAGTGGTCCGGGGCGTCCACCCTCAGCGACTGGTCGCTGCGGCTGACGCCGGCCGAGGCCAGGCAACTGCTCGACCAGCTCGGCGCCCTGGTTTCCCGGCAGCGCCAGGAGCCAGCGGCCGGCGGCGACGCACCGGAGGGGGCGCGGCGAGTGGTGGTCCAGCTCCAGCTGATGCCGTTTGTGGCGACGCCGGACGAGGTCCCGGAATGAGGCGGGGCCTGTTCGGGTTGCTCGCCGCCGCGGGTGTCTCGCTGCTCGGCAGCCGGATGAGCATCGTGGCACTGCCGTGGTTCGCGCTGGTCACCACCGGCAGCCCCGCCAGGACTGGACTGGTCGCGTTCGCCGAGATGCTGCCGTACGTGCTGGCCTGCGCGACCGGCGGTCCGGCGCTGGACCGGCTCGGCGTCCGCCGGGCGAGCATCGCCGCGGACCTCGCCAGTGGGCTCGCCGTCGTCTCGATCCCGCTGCTGCACGCCGCCGGATCGCTCCACTTCGGAGCACTACTCGGCCTGGTCGGGGTGGCGGGCCTGCTGCGCGGCTTCGGCGACACCGCCAAGCGGGTGGTCTTCGCGCATGTCGTCTCGCGGTCGGGAGTCGAGCTGACCAGGGCCACCAGCATCCAGGACGGGATCAGCCGGGCTGCGGCCGGCCTGGCTCATCTTCGGCGGGCTCTACCTGCTGGCCACGCTCGTCCCGTTCGTCCGTCCGGTCTGGCGGGAGATGGACCGCAAGCCCGAGCCTGTCCTGGGCCGGACGGCGGTCAGAGCGGCAGCACGTACTTAATGAAGCCCCGGTTCTCGGCGACCTGGTCGTAGAGCCGCCGAGCGGTGTGGTTGTCCGCCTTCGTGTGCCAGTACAACCGGTCGCAGCCCTGGCGGCGGGCCCACGCCGCGGTGGCCTCGATCAGCGCCCGGCCAACGCCCCTGCCGCGCGCCTCGGGAGCGGTGAAGAGGTCCTGCAAATAGCAGACGTCGGGCGATGTCGTGCTCGCGTGGACCAGGAAGTGGGCGATCCCGACCAGGCGATCGTCCAGGCGCGCCCCGAGCGCGTGCATCCGGTCGCCGAACGCTGATCATCTATCCCCCGGTTTCGGTCTATGGACCGCGCAAGCCGGTTGCGGACCGTAGCACTGGATACAAAGAGTGCGTTGTGACGCATCCGGGTGCCCGCCGTATCACCCGGTACTGGTGTCGGGCGACGGCATCGCCGCGTTCATCCATTGACGATCGGCGAACGGCTCGGTCATCAGATATTGACGGATCTCATCGTACCAGTGCATCGTGGGCGGAGCGGGCAAGGCCTTTCCACCTCCCGCACCTCACCCCCAGGGAGATCCGATGAACCTCTTCCCGAAGCGCACGGCACTGCTCGCCGCAGGAACGGCGGCGGTGGTCACCGCCGGTGCCCTGGTCGGCCTGCCCGGCGCCGCACCGGCCGCCGGTCCATTGCCCTGCGACATCTACGCCTCCGCCGGCACGCCGTGCGTGGCCGCGCACAGCACGACGCGGGCGCTCTTCGCGGCGTACAACGGGAACCTCTACCAGGTACGCCGTGCCTCCGACAACGCCACCGCCAACATCGGTGTGCTGGCCCCGGGCGGCTACGCGAACGCCGCCGCGCAGGAGGCGTTCTGCGCCAACACGACCTGCGTCATCTCCGTCATCTACGACCAGACGTCGCGCCACAACGACCTCACCCCGGCGCCGCCGGGCGGCGTCGGTGGCCAGGACAACCCGGTACCGGCCGACGCCCTGCCGGTGACCGCCGGCGGGCACACAGTCTACGGCGCATCGTTCTCCGGCATCATGGGCTACCGGGACAACTCCACCTCCGGCGTCGCCACCGGCAGCCAGCCGGAGGGCATGTACGCGGTCATGTCCGGCACGCA
>JADGHA010000409.1 GCA_019689695.1 Micromonosporaceae bacterium
TGCATCGGCGTGTCGCTGTCGGGCACGCCACACCGCGTACGGCATCCTAGGAGGCTAGGTGTCAACGGCGGGAGAGGCGTCATGACGATCAACCCTGGTGCGGCGGAGTTTCCCCACCGGCAGATCGCCGCACAACTGCGCGCCCAGATCCGCAGCGGCCGCTGGGCGCCGGGCGAGCGGTTGCCCTCGATCCCCGCGATCGCGCAGATGTACGGCGTGGCCAAGCAGACGGTGCAGCGCACCATCGACCAGCTCCGGGTGGAGGGCCTGCTGATCACCAAGCCGGGTTCCGGAACGTACGTGCGCGGCACCCGGCGCAAGCTCAACCGGCTCTCCCGGGGCCGGTACGGCGCGCACCGCGGCTACCACAGCGACCTCGCGGCCCGGTATCGGCAGTACCTGGCCGAGGTCGGCCGCGCCCCCGCTCCCCCGGAGGTCGCGGACGCGTTTGGCGTGGCGGACGGGACCGAAATGGTGGTGCGCCGGCACGTCGTGCGGACCGCCGACGCCCCGGTCGAGGTCGGCGCGTCCTGGTTTCGCACCAGCGACGCGGCCGGGACCAGCCTGGAACGGCGGGAGGCGTTCGGGCGCCCCCTCTACCAGGAGGTGGAGGAGGTAACCGGGCGCCGGTATGTGTCGGCCACCGACCAGATAACCGCCCGGCAGCCGACCCGCGAGGAGGCGGAGATCCTCGAGATCCGCCCGGATACCCCGGTCCTGCACCTGCTGCATGTGGCGTACGACGCCGACCACCGGCCGATCGAGGTTGCCCAGGCGACGTGGCCCGGACCGATGACCGCGCTCACCGAGGAGTACCGGGTCCCGGCTCCGCGGCCCGACGACCCCGACCCGGACCCGGGCCTCGCTCTCGCCTAGCCCCCGCGATCTTGCACTTGTGCCCCCCGAAATAGCCCTACATGTCCCCTTTATCGGGGTACACAACTGCAAGATCGCGGGAGGGGGCAGTTAGAGGGCGACGCCCAGGAGGGCGTCCACTATGGAGGCGGCCAGCGCGGGCGCGGCCGGGTCGGTGGCCGTGCCGGCGAGGGTCGCGTCGGCCCAGGCGTCCACCGCGGCGAGGGCGCCGGGAGTGTCCAGGTCATCGGCGATCCTGGCGCGGACCTCGGCCAGCAGCGCGTCCGCGGGCGGGCCGGCCGGCGCGCTGACCGCCTCGCGCCAGCGGCCCAGCCGCTGCTGAGCAATCTTGAGCAGGTCGTCGGTCCACTGCCGGTCCGCCCGGTAGTGGTCGGCGAGTAGGGCCAGCCGCAGCGCCATCGGCTCCACGCCGTCGGCGCGCAGCCGGGAGACGAAGACCAGGTTTCCCTTGCTCTTGCTCATCTTCTCGCCGTCCAGGCCGATCATCCCCGCGTGCACGTAGTGCCGTGCGAACGGGGCCGCTCCGGTGAGGCGCTCGGCGTGTGCGGCGGAACACTCGTGGTGCGGGAAGAGCAGGTCGTTGCCGCCGCCCTGCACATCGATGGTGTCGCCGAGCAGGTTGAGGGCGATCACCGCGCACTCGATGTGCCAGCCCGGCCGGCCCGGGCCGAGCGCCTCGCCGCCGGGCCAGGCCGGCTCGCCGTCGCGGGCCCCCCGCCACAGCAGCGGGTCCAGCGGGTCGCGCTTGCCGGCCCGGTCGGGGTCGCCGCCGCGCTCGGCGAAGAGGGCGAGCATCTGCGGCCGGTCCAGGTTCGACTCGTACCCGAACCGGGGTGCGGCGGAGATATCGAAGTAGACATCGCCGCTGCCGTCGTCCAGCCGGTAGGCCGCGCCGTCGTCGAGCAGCCAGGCGATCCGGCCGGCGATCGCCGGGATGGACTCGACCGCGCCCACGTAGTGCGTCGGCGGGATGATCCGCAGCGACTCCATGTCCTCGCGGAACAGGGCCGTCTCCCGCATGGCCAGCACCACCCAGTCCTCGCGGTCCCGGGCCGCCCGCTCCAGCAGCGGGTCGTCGACGTCGGTCACGTTCTGCACGTACGCCACGTCCAGGCCAGCGTCCCGCCAGGCCCGGTTGACCAGGTCGAATGCGATCATGGTGGCGGCGTGGCCGAGGTGGGTCGCGTCGTACGGGGTGATCCCGCAGACGTACATGGTGGCGGTGCCGGCGGCCGGACCAGGGTGGACCGCGCGCCGCGCCGAGTCGTACAACGCGAGCGGCTGCCCCTTTCCGGGCAGCCGCGGGACCTCGTGCCCTACCCAAGACTCCATTCCGCCAGCCTAACCAGGGCCCCGCAGGCCGGTGCGGAGATGCCGCCCCTGGCCGGTGCGGAACGCCACCGCCTGGCGGGCGCCAGATACCGCCGCCTGGCCGGTGCGGCGGTGCCGCCGCCTACAGCGGCGGCCAGGGCATCGCCGGCCAGTCCTCGCCAGGCAGCGGGAACCGCCCCGTGGCCAGCAAACGGTCAACCCGCTCGGCGGTGGCCGCCACCTCCGCCGGGGTCAGGTGCGTGGCCAGGGCGGCGCCGAGCGGGCCGTCCAGGGCTGCCGCGAGCTCGCGCAGCACCGGCGGCACGTCGTCCGGCAGCGGCGAACCGGCCCAGCCCCACAGCACCGTGCGCAGCTTGTCCTCCACGTGGAAGCAGACGCCGTGGTCCACTCCGTACACCCGGCCGCCGGCGCCGCGCAGCACGTGCCCCCCCTTGCGGTCGGCGTTGTTGACCACCGCGTCGAAGACGGCCATCCGGGCAAGTCGCGGGTCATCGGCGTGGGCCAGGGCGTACGCCCGGCCGGCGTCGTCGTACGCCGCGGCGATGCGGAACCACCCGGCCGGCATCCGCCGGGGCCGGACGAACCCGACCAGCTCGTCACCGCCGTCCGGCTCGTCGATCCACAGCTGGCAGGCGCCCGGGCCGAGCGGCCCGTCGCGCAGCACGGTGGGCGGCACCACCCCCCAGCCGGTCGCCTCGGACACCAGGTACGCGGCGACCTCCCGGTCGGCCAGCGTGCCGTCCGGGAAGTCCCACAACGGGCGCTCACCGCGCATCGGCTTGTAGACCGCCCGGGTGGACTGGCCGTCCAAGGTGAGGACCACGCGCAGCGTGGTGTTGGACGCGTCGGCCAGCCGGCCCTCCACCTCGACCTCACCGCACCGCAGGAGGCGCTCGACGCCGGCCCGGTCGAGCTGACTGTCCACTGGCGAAGCCACGGAAGGTCTATCGGTGGTAGCCGTTGTGGCGGGGGCACAGGTGCCCCTTCGGGTCCAGCGGCTGGCCGCACAGGGGGCACGGTGGCCGGCCGGCGGCGACCACCCGTCGGGCCCGCTCGACGAAGGCGCGCACCTCCTGCGGGGTCAGCCGCACCCGCAGCCGGTCCAGGTCGTCGTCGTCCGTCTCCTCGGTCTCCGGGTCGACCGCGACGGCTTCGTTCTCTCCCGCCGCAATCGCCTCGATGACCACGGTCGCGGTGTCCACGTCGTACGCCAGGCCGAGCGTGCCGACCCGGAACTCCTCGTCCACCGGAGTATCCAGCGGGTCGTTGTCCGACGGCTCGCTGGCCGCCTCGGGCAGCTCCACCCCGAACCGCCGGTGCGCCTCGGAGAGCAGCTCCTCCAGCTTCTCGGCGAGCAGCGCCACCTGGACCTTCTCCAGAGCAACGCTGACCACCCGCCCGCCGCCGCGGGCCTGCAGGAAGAACGTGCGGTCGCCAGGAGGGCCCACGGTCCCGGCGACGAACCGCTCCGGCGGCTCGAACGCGTACACCTGGTGGGTCATACCCGAAACCCTAGCCGGCGTCGGCCCGCGCCGCGAAGCGTGCCAGGTCACCGCCGGCGGAGGCCGCGGGCGGGTCACCCGCCCGCGGTGCACCGCCCGCCGCCCCCACCGAGCCTTCCGCAC
>JADGHA010000410.1 GCA_019689695.1 Micromonosporaceae bacterium
CGAAGCACTCACCACGCCCTGACCCCAGGTCGCATCACGCCCTGACGCCAGCCCGCACGACCGCTGACGCGCAGCCAGCGCGCGCACCGAGGCTCAGAGGGAGCGGATGCAGCAGCCGGAGCAGATCTTCGGCTCCGGCAGCGTGAACGCCAGGCAGCACGTCTTGCGGCGGACGTTCAGCTCGCCGGTTGGCGCCCGTTCCAGCGTGACCAGGTCAGCGACGCCCAGCGCGGCCAGCAGGGTGGCGACCGTCTCGGCCGTCGGGCCGGGTAGCGCATCCGAGGCGCGGGTGATGCCGTACGCGACGCCGGAGGCGACCGAACCGAGCAGGGTGCGCTGCCCGAGGTGGGTGCGTTCCCGGATCCGGTCCATGATCGGCATCAGGTGGCTGTCGAGCAGGGTGTGCCGCAGCGTCGCCAGCAGCTCCGCCTCGTCGGCGACCACGCGCAGATCCCAGCTCGGGGTGGCGCCCCCGGTGGCGAGCAGCGGGTCGGACGGCAGTACGGCCACGGTGGCGCGGCGCAGGCCGAGGGTGAGCAGTGGCTGGTGGCCGCTGAACCGCACCAGTACCCGGAACGGATCCAGCAGTGGTACCCGGCGCGCGGAGGCCCAGCCGAGCACCGCGGGCAGGGAGAGCCAGTAGGTGTATGCCTTCCAGGCCAGCGCCGCAGCCGCGTGCGGGGCGGCGCCCCAGCGCTGCTTCGCGGCGTCCAGCAGCGCATCCAGCTGGTCGCCGCGGGCCAGCGCGGTGGCTGGCATCCATCCGACCGGGTCCGGGACGACCAGGCCCGGCGCCAGGCCGCTGGTCGCCGCAGGGCCGCGCCGGACGCGTATCGCGCTCAGCGCCGCGGAGATCGGCGCGAACGGTGCGGCGAGGGCCGGGTCGGTGACGATCGTCACTGTCCGTCGCCGCCACGGCGAGACCGCACGGTGGCTGCACGCCCCATCCGGACCGGATACCCGCCGGCCGCCCGATCCACCATCTGCCCCCGTACCCCCTGCTCGCGCGCGATCGACGTAGGACAACCCGACCACTGTAGCTTGCTTAGGAAAGGCTAACCAGAGCTGGGCCGCGCTGTGCGGAGAGTGACGGCATTGTTGCGCAGGCCACCTTTGACGGAGACTGGAAGCCCGGACAGAGGTGCGCCATGATCACATCGGCCGTGGAGCGGGCAGCCGACGCGTTCGCGGCGGAGCTCACCCGCTGGCGCGAGCAGCGCGGCCTGAGCAAGCGACAGCTTGCCGGGCGGATGGGATTCGACCCGTCGTACGTCAGCCACGTGGAGCGCCGCCGGCACCGCCCGACCGAGGACTTCGCCCGCCGGGCCGAGGCCGTCCTGCAGGCCGGCGGCGCCATCTGGCGCAGCTTCCAGGAGTACGACGGGATCCGCCGCCGCCGCGCGACGACACCGGCCGGACCGGCACCCAGGCAGTGGCTGCCCCCAGGCACCGGAGTGGTGGTGGAGCAGGAGGTCGCCACACTGTCGTACCAGGACGGTCTGTACCGGTACGACATCCACCGCGCGCTCTACAACGCCGGCACCGAACCGGTGACTCGATACCTCGTACGCCTTGCCGTGGACCGCTTCCCCAACGAGCCGGAACGGTCCAACCGGTACCACCGCGACCATCCGCTCACCTGGGCCGAGCTAAACATCAAGGCGTTCTGCGGGCAGCCGCCGACCCGGGAGCCGATGGACTGGCGACCCAAGCGCGACCGGGACACCGACAAGGAAGTGTGGCTGCTGTTCGAGAACGAGCACGGCCGGTTCCCGCTCTACCCAGGCGAACGGACGACCATCGAGTACGTCTTCACCATCGCCGAGGAGAAGTTCGGCCAGTGGTTCCAGCGGGCGATCCGGCTACCTACCCGCCGGCTCACCGTCCGCCTCGACCTGCCGGCCGCCCTCGAACCACAGGTGTGGGGAGTCGAGACCTCCCTGTCGGCCGAGGAACTCCCCTTGCGTACCCCCATCACGCGGTCGGACGACGGCGGCCGCGCACGGTTCGAATGGACGACGGACGCGCCGGTGCTGAACGCCCGCTACCGGCTTGAGTGGCGTTTCCGCTCCGGGCCGCCGAGCGTCGCCCACCCGGCGAGGCTCGCCGATCGCTTGCGCGCTATTGGCATCCTGCAGCGCGGCGCCGACCTGCTGCGGCAGCCGGCCCGCCCGCTGGACCTGCCGAACGACGAGGACACCGCGCGCGAGGTGGTCAGGCAGCTGACGGTCGCGCTGCGCCGCGTCGAACAGATGCACCCGTTCAGCAAAGGCGTCGGCCTCGCCGCACCGCAGCTCGGCCGGCCCTGGTCGGTCGCCGTGGTACGCCCGCCCGACCCGGACAGCATCCTTCTCATCCTGCTCAACCCGCGCATCGTCGGCGCGGCCAGCCAGTACGACGAGCGGTACGAGGGCTGTCTGTCCTTTTTCGACGTACGGGGGAAGGTGCGCCGGCCGCTCCGCCTGGATGTCGAGCACGCCCGCTGGGACGGCACCCGGGTGGTCACCCGGTTCGACAACGCGATGGCCCGGCTGGTCGCGCACGAGATCGACCACCTCGAGGGCCGGCTGTACGTGGACCGGATGGCGCCGGGTGAGCCCCTGGTTCCGATCGAGGAGTACGGCGAGAGCGGCCGGCCGTGGACCTACTCTTAGCCGGGTGCTGCAGAGTGGTCGCGTGACGGTTCAGTCGGCCCGCCCGAGGGTGCTCCGTAACGAGGTGTTGCTGGTGCTCGGCGTCTCGCTGGGCGCTTCCGCGGTCTACGCGGTGGTCTCGCTGCTGGCCAAGCTCACCGCCCCCAAGCCGCTGTCCCAGCAGACCGCCACCCTGAACGCCTCGCAGGCACCCGGCCGGCCGTGGCTGGACCTCACCTACCAGCTGCTCGGGATCTTCTTCGCGCTGGTTCCGGTACTGCTCGCCGTACACCTGATGGGCCGCGACCACGGCGATGTCGGGCGGCTGCTCGGCCTGGACCGGCGGCGGCCGCTGCCCGACCTGCGCGACGGCGCCGTGCTCGCCGCGATCATCGGCATCCCCGGCCTCGGCGTCTACGTCGCCGGCCACGCCCTCGGCATCAACGCCACGGTGGTTGCGTCGGCGCTGCCGGACGTGTGGTGGGCGGTGCCCGTGCTGGTGCTCTCCGCTGCCCAGAACGCGGTCCTGGAGGAGGTGGTCGTGGTCGGGTATCTGATCACCCGGCTGCGTGAGATCGGCTGGGAGACGCGGGCGGCGATCGCGGCAAGCGCGGTGCTGCGCGGCTCCTACCACCTCTATCAGGGTTTCGGATCGTTTGTCGGGAACGCCATCATGGGCGTGGTGTTCGCGTACTTCTTCACGACCCGGCGCAGGATCCTGTTCCTGGGTACGCGCAGGGTGTTGCCGCTGGTCGTGGCGCACACACTGCTGGACGTCGTCGCCTTCGTCGGGTACGACCTCCTGCACGACCGGGTCAGCTGGCTCTAGCTCTCGTCGCTGCGCCCCGGTAGTGGGTGGTGGCCCGGGCGGCGAGCCGTTGCGCGCTCGCCGTCGTACCGGAGATCGCGAGGAGCAACCCGGCTCCAGGCAGCAGCCGCGCCGCGAGGCGCCGCAGCCCCCAACCGCGGGTGCGCGCGGACAGCGTTGGCACGAGCCGCTGGGCGCCATCCGGCTCCTCCCTGCCGGCGGCTGCCAGCGCGGCGCGCGCGACCTCCGGGGTCGGATGCACCTGGGTGAGGACCAACAGGTCCACCGCCCGCTCCGGATCGGTGGGATCCGCTCCGTACGCGGCTGCCAAATGCAGTACCAGCCTCGCCTCGGCCCACGCCACCCCGCCCAGCTCGATCG
>JADGHA010000411.1 GCA_019689695.1 Micromonosporaceae bacterium
CGACCGACCCGCCCCCGCAGCCCGCGACGGATCGGTCGCCCCGACCCAGGCATGGGACGCCCTCGACCGTGGCGAGGATCCGACTCTGACCTGACCCGCCACCGCCCGTCCCACCGGAGCGTCCCGCGCGTTGCCCCGCACGGTCCGATCAACCCCTGGGTCCCGAACCCGTGTCGTGTGATCCGGCCAGCTCAGACTGGCAGCGAACTGTTTCCGGAAGGTGACCGTGCCGTCAAAATCTCCGCCGGATGTGGCGATCATCCGCGGCACGGTGGGTGATCTCCGGCTCACCGCGGGGCGAGCATTATGCACCAGTCCATAGAGTGAGTTGCCGCATACCCCGGGCTTCGCTCGGTCCGGCCAGCCCCCTAGCATCGGCCACATGACACCCGATGAGGGGAGTCCGTTGGACCGGGCCGGGTCGAAGCGCGGAGCACCCGCGAGCGTGCTGGACGAGATCCTGGCCGGCGTGCGGGAGGACGTGGCAGCGCGCGAGCAGCAGGTGCCGCTGGAACAGATCCGCCGGCGGGCGGCGGAGGCGCCGCCCCCGCTGGACGCGTACGCGGTCCTGCGCCGGCCGGGCGTGGGAGTGATCGCCGAGGTGAAGCGGTCCTCGCCGTCCAGCGGTCGGCTCGCGGAGATCGCGGACCCGGCCGAGCTGGCCGGGGAGTACGCCGCGGGCGGGGCTCGCTGCGTGAGCGTACTGACCGAGGGCCGCTGGTTCGGCGGCTCGCTGCAGGATCTGGCCGCGGTCCGCGCGGCGGTACAGATCCCGCTGCTGCGCAAGGATTTCGTCATCTCCAGTTACCAGGTGCACGAGGCGCGGGCGTACGGCGCCGATCTGGTGCTGCTGATCGTCGCGGCGCTGGAGCAGAAGGTGCTGGTGGGCCTGCTGGAGCGGATCGAGTCGCTGGGCATGACCGCGCTGGTGGAGGTGCACACCGAGGACGAGGCGGACCGGGCGCTCAACGCCGGTGCGCGGGTGATCGGGGTCAACGCCCGTGACCTGCGCACGTTGCAGGTGGACCGCTCGGTGTTCGAGCGGATCGCGCCGGGCCTGCCGAGCCACGTTGTGAAGATCGCAGAGTCCGGCGTGCGCGGCCCGCACGACCTGATCCGCTACGCGGCGGCCGGGGCCGACGCCGTCCTGGTGGGGGAGGGCCTGGTGACCCAGAAGAGCCCGCGCGACGCGGTGGCCGAGCTGGTCACCGCCGGCAGCCATCCCGCGACGCCACGGCCGGTCCGGTGAGCGCGGCGACCGCCGGCCCGGACACCAGCGGCCACTTCGGACGGTGGGGTGGCCGGTTCGTGCCCGAGGCGCTCATCGCCGCGCTGGAGGAGCTGGACGACGCGTACCGGCTGGCCATGCAGGACCCGCAGTTCGTCGCCGAGTTCGACCGGATGCTGCGGGAGTACGCCGGGACCCCGTCCCCGCTCTACCGGGCGCAGCGGCTGTCCGACGAGGTCGGCGCGACCATGCTGCTCAAGCGGGAGGACCTCAACCACACCGGCGCGCACAAGATCCGCAACGTGCTGGGCCAGGCGCTGTTGGCCAAACGGATGGGCAAGCGGCGCGTCATCGCGGAGACCGGGGCCGGCCAGCACGGCGTGGCGAGCGCCACCGCCGCGGCGTACCTGGGCCTGGAGTGCGTGGTCTACATGGGTGAGCTGGACACCAAGCGCCAGGAGCTGAACGTGGCCCGGATGCAGATGCTCGGCGCCACCGTGGTCCCCGTCACCACTGGCTCGCGCACCCTCAAGGACGCCATCAACGAGGCGCTGCGGGACTGGGTGGCCAGCGTCGGCCACACCCACTACCTGCTCGGCACCGCGGCCGGCCCGCACCCGTTCCCGGCCATGGTGCGCGACTTCGTCCGCGGCATCGGGGTGGAGGCGCGCGCGCAGTGCCTGGAGCTGACCGGGGCGCTGCCGGACGCGGTGGCCGCGTGCGTCGGCGGCGGGTCGAACGCGATCGGGCTGTTCCACGCGTTCGTGCCGGACGAGTCGGTCCGCCTGTACGGGTTCGAGGCCGGCGGCGAGGGCGTGGAAACCGGGCGGCACGCGGCGAGCATCACCGGCGGCAGCTCCGGCGTGCTGCACGGGGCGCGGACCTACGTGCTGCAGGATGAGGACGGCCAGACCGTGGAGTCGCACTCCATCTCCGCCGGGCTGGACTACCCGGCGGTGGGGCCGGAGCACGCCTGGCTGCACGACACCGGGCGGGCCACCTACCGGCCGGTGACCGACGCCGAGGCGATGGAGGCGTTCCGCCTGCTCTGCCGCACCGAGGGGATCATCCCGGCGATCGAGAGCGCGCACGCCCTCGCTGGCGCCATCAAGATCCTCCCCGAGCTGCGGCCCGGCGCGACCGTCATCGTGAACCTCTCCGGCCGCGGCGACAAGGACGTGCACACCGCCGGCGAGTACTTCGGGATGCTGCGGTGAGCGTCTCGACGGCCTTCGAAAAGGCCCGGGCCGAGGGCCGGGCCGCGCTGGTGGGGTACCTACCGGCGGGGTTCCCGACGGTCGACGGGGCGGTACGGGCGATCCGGGCCATGGTCGAGTCCGGTGTGGACCTGGTCGAGGTGGGGCTGCCGTACTCCGATCCGGTGATGGACGGGCCGGTGATCCAGCGGGCCGCCGACCGGGCGCTCGCCGGCGGCGTGCGCGTGGCCGACGTGCTGCGCACCGTGGAGGCCGTGGCGGGCGCCGGCGCGCCGGTGGTGGTCATGACGTACTGGAACCCGGTGGAGCGGTACGGGGTGGAGGCGTTCGCCCGGGACCTCGCGGCGGCCGGCGGTAGCGGACTGATCACTCCGGACCTGATTCCGGACGAGGCCGACGAGTGGCTGGCCGCCTCCGACCGGCACCAGCTGGACCGGGTCTTCCTGGTCTCGCCCTCGTCGACCGAGGCGCGGTTGGCGATGACCGTGGCGCACTGCCGCGGATTCGTCTACGCGGCCAGCCTGATGGGCGTCACCGGGGCCCGGGAGAAGACGTCGGAGGCAGCACCCGCGCTGGTCGCCCGGGTCCGCGCGGCCCGCGCGGACATTCCGGTCGGGGTCGGTCTCGGGGTGCGCGACGGTGCGCAGGCCGCCGAGGTGGGCTCGTTCGCGGACGCCGTGATCGTGGGCAGCGCACTGGTGCGCTGCCTGCTGGACGCCCCGGACCTGGACGCCGGTGTGTCCGCGCTGCGGGCGCTCACCGTCGAGCTGGCCGCCGGCGTTCGCCGCGGCTAGCCTCCCGACCCTCCGCGATCTTGCAGTTGTGTCCCCGAAAATAGGAGACAAATCACCTTATTTACGGGGACACAAGTGCAAGATCGCCGGGCTGGGCGGGGACGGTCGCTGCTTCGACGACGGCCGGGTCGACATCCCGGACGACCTCGCGCAGTACGCCCGCGCGGCCGGCGATGGCGTCCGCCAGGGCGATGCGCGTGGTGGCGGTCATCGGCTGCGGCAGCGCATCCGGGTGCTGCCACGACAGGCGGCAGATCCGGCCGGAGTTGACCGTGGCGTCGCCGGCGTCAACCCGGGCCCGGAACACGTGCACCAGCACGTCGGGCAGGTCCGTGCCGCAACCGTCCCCGGTCAGGTGGTAGATGCCGACCAGGTCCTGGATGTGCGTCTCCATGCCGGTCTCCTCGCGGATGTCGCGGATCGCGGCGTGGACCGGGCTCTCGTCGTGGCGGATCCGGCCGCCCGGCAGGCTCCACAGGCGGTGACCCTGGCTCTGCTGGCACAGCAGCACGCGGCCGGCCGGGTCGGTGATGACCGCGGCGACCGCGGCGGTGAGGTGGCTCATAGCCGAAGCCTAG
>JADGHA010000412.1 GCA_019689695.1 Micromonosporaceae bacterium
GGGCAGGGGTTGGTGCTCGTCCGGCCGGCGGGCACGGGCGCGGCGTGGCTGCTGGTGCGCAGCCTGTGGCTGCCGCTGCTGGCCGGGCTGGGCGCCGGCGTGCTGGCCGGTGCGCTGCTGGCGCGCCGGCTGTCCCGCCCCATCCGCAACGCCGCCGTCGCCGCGGCGCGGCTCAGCGCCGGGGACCGGGCGGTCCGCGTCCCGGCCGAGCCGCCCGCCGAGGTGGAGGAGCTCGCATACGCCCTCAACGGCCTCGCCGCCGCGCTGGCGACCAGCGAGGGGCGGCAGCGGGAGTTCCTGCTCTCGGTCTCGCACGAGCTGCGCACGCCGCTGACCACCATCAAGGGGTACGCCGAGGCGCTCGCCGACGGCGTGGTCGGGCCGGACGGCGCGCAGCGGGCCGGGCAGACCGTGCTGGCCGAAGCCGCTCACCTGGACCGGCTCGTCACCGACCTGCTCACGCTGGCCCGGCTGGAGGCGGCGGATTTCCCGGTGGAGCTGACCATGGTGGATCTCGTCCAGCTCGTCCGGAGTGCGGCCGAGGCGTGGGGGTCGCGGTACGCCGGCACCGGCGTGGTGCTGCGTACGGAGCTGCCGGACGAGCCGGTCGTCGCGTACACGGATCCGGGGCGGGTGCGGCAGGTGGTGGACGGGTTGCTGGAGAACGCGCTGCGGGTGGTGCCTCCGGGTGCGCCGGTGGTCCTGGCGGTGGCCCGCGCCGGTGCGGCCGTGGTCGAGGTCCGGGACGGTGGGCCGGGCCTGACCGACGACGACCTCGCCGTGGCGTTCGAGCGCGGCGCGCTGTACGCGCGGTACCGAGGTGTCCGGAAGGTGGGCAGCGGGCTCGGCCTGGCCCTCGCCGCCCGGCTGGTCCGCCGGCTCGGTGGCCAGATCGAGGCCGGGCACGCCCCCGAGGGCGGTGCCAGGTTCACCGTGCGGCTGCCCGCCGATCCTTACCAAACTCGAACATTGGGCTGACAGTCTCCACTCCTGCTTGGGCCATGGTGAACATGCCGGCCTGTGGGCTGGCCCAGACCGTTGGCGAAGGGAGATCGTGACGATGCGGATGTACCGGCGGATCGGCGTTGCGGCTGCGGCCGGCGTGGCCGCGCTTGCCCTGGCCGGCTGCGGGGGCGGTGGCCCGGCCGGCGACGGGTTGGGCGCCGGTGGCGGGTTGGGCGCGGCGGCCTTCGACGTGAGCGCCGAAGGTGAGGCGCTGGCCGCACTCGGCCTCCCGGCCGCCGACCTCGCCGCCGCGGGCTACCAGGCCACGGACCCGAGCCCGAGCGCGGAGGCCGGCAAGGCGCACGGCAAGCCCGGGTGGCGTAAGCCGCGCCTCAACCGTGCGCTCCTGCGCAAGAACGCCTTGCACGGCGAGGTCGTGGTGCAGACCAAGGACGGCACGAAGACGGTGGTTGTGCAGCGCGGCCAGGTCACCGCGATCGACGACACCACGATGACCGTGAAGTCCACTGACGGGTTCACTCAGACGTGGCGGTTCGGTGACCCGATCCGGGTGGTGGAACACCGCAACACGGTCCAGCCGAAGGACATCACGGTGGGCACGCAGGTAGGCGTGGCGGGTGCCAAGGACGACGGCACCAGTACCGCCAAGCTCATCGTGGTCCCCACCAGGTGACCCGACCGGGCACCCTCCAGCCTGGAGGGTGCCCGGCCCGGCGGCCCGGACGAGCCCGCGCTGGTCCCTTTGGGGTACCAGCCCGGTCGCGCTCCGGAAAGCGGCCGCCTGGCCTTTTCATTTGAATCAACGGATGTACCTGCGTCAACGTAGGCGGGAAGCATGTGGCCTTCGGCAAACGTCCCCGATGCCGCCAAACCTCCGGTACCCTGGCAGTTTAGGGTCTACTGGTTGCCCCGCCTGCCACGTCGTGGAGTACGCCGTGAAGCTGTCCATCCTGATGCCCGTCTACAACGAGGAAGAACGGATCGCGGACGCGCTCAAGCAGGCGCTGGCGGTCGACTATCCCTGTGAGATCGAGCTGGTCGTGGTGGACGACGGCAGCAGCGACAGCACTCCCGAACTGCTCGCAGCCGTGGACGACCCGCGGCTGAGGACGGTCCGGCACGAGTACAACCAGGGCAAGGGCGCGGCGATCCGCACCGCGGTAGGGCTGGCTGAAGGGGACTACATGGTGATCCTCGACGCCGACCTGGAGTACGACCCCAAGGACATCCCGAAACTGCTCGCCCCGGTGCTGGACGGCCGGGCCACCGTGGTCTACGGCAACCGCTCCTTCGGCAGCCACAGCGCATACTCGTTCTGGTATGTCATGGGGAACAAGGCGGTCACCACGGTCGCCAACATCCTCTACAACTCCTACATCGGCGACCTGGAGACCTGCTTCAAGCTGCTGCCGGTTGCCCTCTACCGGTCGCTGGACGTGCGCTCACGTGGCTTCGGCATGGAGGCCGAGGTGACCGGAAAGCTGCTGCGCCGCGGCTTCCGGCCGTACGAGGTGCCGATCAGCTACCACGCGCGGACCAGGGAAGAGGGCAAGAAGATCACCTGGCGGGACGGCGTGCAGGCGCTGTGGATCCTCGGTCGCGAGCGGGCCCGCCGCCGCTGACCACGCCCCCTGACCACTGCCCCTTGACCACCGGCGCTTGACCACCGGCCCGCCGCCGCGGGCCGCGCCGTACCGTCGTTGGCCGCCGCCTTGCAGCCGTGGACGCTTTTCGGCCGGCCTAACGGGTGAACTCGCGGATCGATGCGCGCAGCCCCGCGGCGTCCAGGCCGTGCCAGCGGGCATGGTCGGCCGGGGAGCCGTAGCGCCGCAGGTCGGCGCGGCCCACGCCGAGGGCGAGCAGCTGGTGCGGTACGCCCTGGAGCGCCTCCGCGACCAGCCGCGACGACGTGCCCGCGAGGTACGGCTCGACGAGCACGACCTTGGCCGCAGGCGAGGCGAGCTCTCGCAGCCCGGCCGCGTCGAACGGGCGCGGCGTGTTGGTGTAGGCCACCGCCACGTCCAGGCCGGCCGTACCCTTCAGGACCGGATCGAGCACCGGGCCGACCGCCACCACCAGCGCCCGCGAGCCGTCCCGGACCTTCTGCAGCCGGCTGGTGGTCTGCTGCGGCTGCTCGTTCTGCTGCGTGGACAGGCGAACGTAGACCCGGCCGTCGTGGGCCGCCGCGGCACGCAGCATCGTCTCGACCTCGTCCGGGTGGCCGGGGACCAGCACCGTCCATCCGTCCAATGTGTCCAGAAGTGCCACGTCAGCCGGGGAGAAGTGCGTGTAGCCGTACCCCGAGCCGTCATAGGAGGCGCCGACGCTGACCAGGACCGCTCCCACGCCCTGGTGGTTGAGGTCCAGCTTGATCTGCTCGTACACCCGGTCGACGGTGAATGTGGCGTACGAGTGGACGATCGGCCGCAGGCCGGTCATCGCCAGCCCGCCGGCCGCACTGACCATGAGCTGTTCCCGGATGCCCATGTTGAGCACCCGGTCCGGGTGCCGGACGGCGGACTCGGCGAACAGGTCCGCGGAGATGTCGGCCAGCACCAGCGCGGTGCGGGGATCCTCGTCGAGCAGGGCTGTGGTCGTACGGACGAATCGATTGCGCATCGTCTACCTCTTGGGTTCCACAGTGGCCACAACCACGTGCGGCCGGTCCGGTTCGTGTGCACGGAGCGCGGCCGCGATCGCGGCGTGGTCGCGGCCGTTCACAGTGCGGGCGGTCCAGCCGTTGACGGTGAACCTGCTCGCGATGCCGCCTGGCCAGCCGTGCGTGGCCGACTGGTTGTCGATGACGATTGCGGTGATCCGGTCGAGCCCGACCGCGCCGGC
>JADGHA010000413.1 GCA_019689695.1 Micromonosporaceae bacterium
CCCGGGCTCCCCGCGGCGGACCGCGCGGTCAGCCGCTCACCCGGCGGGCGTGTGGGTCGGGCAGCTTGATGGTGGCCACACCGGTCTGCGGATCCGTGGTCTTGGCCAGCTCCGCCGGGACCTCGGTGACGATCACCTCGAGCGTGGGCCAGACGTCACCGCGCAGCAGGTGCCCACCGACCGTGCCGCCGTCCCGGCGGCCGAGCACGGTGTGCAGGTGCGGCACCGCCTGGCCGTCCTTCTCCGCCACATCCCCGACCAGGTTGAGCACCTCGACCTGCTCGTCCACCGGGATCCGGTCGTAGTCGCGCCGGTCCGGGTCGAAGAACGCCAGCTCGGCGCTGCGGAACCCGCCGACCGCGGTCACCTGCGCCGCCATGATCCCGTGTTCGCGTACCGCCTGGGTCAGCGCGGTTACCGCCTCGTCGCCCCGGTCCATGACCACGACGAGCATCTGCCGTCCATCCAGACCAGCCTCGTAGGCATGCATGAGGTCTCCTTCCGATCGCAGACCTCTTGCTACCCAGGACCGGGGCGCCCATACCGACAAGATCGGCTCTGGTCCGCCCGACCTTCCGGCGGCGCGCCAGGCCGGATCGGCGACGAGCACCAGTACTCTCCACAGTGGACCGCAACCGGCGGCGGCGTGATCAGCGTCGCTGGAGGGCGCTACGGGGACCGATCGTGGGATCCGGCGGTGGGTCGCAGTCCATCCAGGATGATCCCGACGAGGCGGGCCCGGACATCCTCGGCGGCCGCGTGCTCCACCGCCCGCGAGGCCCCTACCAGGAGCGCCATCAGTTCGGGCAGCCCCACGTCCGGGCGTACGGCTCCGGCCCGCTGCGCCCGTTCGAGCAGCATCCCGAGCGCCTCGGAGACCTCCCGGCCCTCGTCCGCGGAGGCCGTCCGCACGTCGATCCCCGCCTCGGCGAGCGCGTCCGCGACGGCGATCTTCGTACCGGAGTGGGCCACCTGCTCGGCGAGGAACTCGAAGAACGCCTGCCCGACGTCGTCGGAGGAGGCCAGTTGGCGGGCGGCCTCGGCCATCCGGCGCAGCCGTGCGCGGTACACCGCCTCCAGCAGGTTCTCCTTGGTCGGGAAATGCCGGAACAGGGTGCCGATGCCTACCCCGGCCGCCCGGGCGACCTCCTCCGTGGACGCCGAGCTGCCCTTGGCGGCGAAGACCGCCTCGGCGGCGTCGAGCAGCCGGGCCCGGTTGCGCCGGGCGTCGGCCCGCATGGGGCGGGTCACCGCGCCCCCCGCTGGACAACCGGAGTCCAGAGTCCGTATCCTCGAACCGGAGTCACGAATCCGATTCTATCCGGAAGGGGGACACCCGTGCCCAGCCCACGGGAGATCTTCGAACGCCTGCTCACCGGCATCGCCGAGCGGCGGTGGGATGCCCTGGCCGACCTCTACGCCGAGGACGCCGTGGTCGACCAGCCGATGCTGGCGCCGCGGCCGGGGCGCCTCACCGGCCGCGAAGAAATCCGGGCGCACTTCGCCACCGCCGCCCGGATGCCCCTCCATCTGCGGCCACACAATGTGGTCGTCCACCTCACCCATGACCCTGAGGTGGTCGTCGCGGAGTACGACTACGAGGTGCGGAACGCGGCGACCGGACGCACGATCACCCTCGCCAACGTCCAGGTGCTGCGGGTGCGTGACGGGCGGATCGTCGCCACCCGCGACTACCACGACCACCTGCGCCTCGCCGCGGTGGCCGGGCGCGCGGGCCACCTCGCCGCCGCCCTGGACCAGCCAGCCACGGCGGCCTGACCAGCCGCCGCCAAGCCAGCACGGCGCAGCGTCCGACCGAGCCTTGACCGGACCGGGGCGACGCGGTTAGCTCTGGAAAGCGCTTACCAGAAAGGCTCCCATGACCCTGACCGTCACCCACGAGTACGGCCGCCAGATCGTCGTCACCGTCGGCGGGGTGGACATCGCCACCTACGTGTACCAGCCGCAGATGCCCGCCTTCGAGTCGAGCAAGCCCTACCTGCACCCGATGCGCACGCTCAGCGGTGCGGTGGTGTCCGGGTACCGGCCCAGCGACCATCGCTGGCACAAGGGCCTGCAGATGACCATCTCGCACCTGTCCGGGCAGAACTTCTGGGGCGGGAACTCCTACCGGCACCCGCACGGCTACGTCCGGCTGGACAACGTCGGGCGGATGCGGCACGACTCGTTCGAGCTGGTCGACGTCACCGACGAGGCGCTGACCCTGCGGGAGACGCTGACCTGGATCACCGCGGCCGGCGAGCACTGGGTCGCCGAGCGGCGGGAGCTGAAAATCCACGGCGTCGACACCGGGCGCGGCACGTGGATGCTCGACTTCGGCACCGAGCTGCGCAACATCCGGGGCGAGGAGCTGCGGTTCGGCAGCCCGACCACGGCCGGGCGACCGAACGCCGGTTACACCGGGCTGTTCTGGCGCGGGCCGCGGGGCTGGACCGGCGGCCAGATCATCACCCCGGACGGCGGCGGCCCGCAGGCCATGGGCCAGGAGGGGCCGTGGCTGGCGTACACCGGGCAGCACGACGAGGTCGACGGCGGCGGCACGCTGTTGTTCTTCGCCGGCCACTCCACCGCGCCGGTGCCGCTGAAGTGGTTCGTGCGCAACGACCCGTACCCCGGCGTCAACCCCTCCCCCGCGTTCGACAAGGAGATCGTGCTCGGGCCGGAGGAGAGCTTCCGGCTCGCGCACCGGGTGGTCGTCGCCGACCGGGCGTGGGAGCGGCCGGAGATCGAGGCGTTCGCGGCCGAGTACGGGATCTAGGTCACCAGTTGTGCATCGACCCGTCTTCCAGCCGGTTCACCGGCAGGGAGGCGGGCCGGTACGGGTACTGCGCGGCCAGCTCCTCGTCGATGTCCACACCCAGGCCCGGCTCCTCGGGGGGCAGCAGGTACCCGTCGGCGAACGTGTACCCGTGCGGGAACACCGCGTCGGTCTCCGGGGTGTGCCGCATGTACTCCTGCAGGCCGAAGTTCGGGATGCTGATGTCCAGGTGCAGTGCGGCGGCCATGCACACCGGTGACAGGTCGGTCGCGCCGTGCGAGCCGCTGCGCACGTGGTGCAGCGCGGCCAGGTCGAAGATGCGGCGCAGGTGGGTGATGCCCCCGGCGTGCACGACGGTGGTCCGGATGTAGTCGATCAGCTGCTCGGTGATGAGCGTCTGGCAGTCCCAGATGGAGTTGAACACCTCGCCGACCGCGATCGGCGTGGTGGTGTGCTGGCGGATCAGCCGGAAGCCCTCCTGCAACTCGGCCGGCACCGGATCCTCCATCCAGGTCAACGCGTACGGCTCCAGGCTCTTGCCCAGCCGCGCGGCCTCGATCGGGGTGAGCCGGTGGTGCACGTCGTGCAGCAGCTTGAGGTCGGGGCCGAACTCCTGGCGGATCCGGGCGAAGACCGTGGGCACGTGGGCCAGGTACCGCTCGGTCGACCAGACCGCCTCCGACGGGACCGCCGAGTCGGCCGGCTCGTAGAACATCCGGTCCTTGCCCACCCCGTAGGTGGTCTCCAGGCCCGGTATGCCCGTCTGCACCCGCACCGCCCGGTAGCCCAGCTCCACGTACCGGGCGACCTCGGTGAGCACTTCGTCCACAGTGGGGGCGTTGGCGTGGCCGTACACGGTGACACCATCCCGGGCCCGGCCGCCGAGCAGCTGGTAGACGGGCAGCCCGGCGACCTTGCCCTTGATGTCCCACAGCGCGGTGTCCACCGCGGCGATGGCGGTCATCGTCACCGGCCCGCGCCGCCAGTACGCGCCGCGGTAGAGGTACTCCCAGGTGTCGGAGATGCG